>CAZYBL010000039.1:0-10458 GCA_964645805.1 uncultured Candidatus Peribacteria bacterium
AAAAAGTCCATTCCTCCCTATACACTCAAAATTCTCAAACCCATGCAAGTAATCTAATATCTTTTCCAAATTCTTCTGAGTCTGAACTTTAAGCACAGGATATGCGTTCGGAATAACGTGAGTTTCTGAATCAATCACATCTGACTCCTGGATTAACTTAAATTGAACAAGCGAATCAATGGTTTCTTTTGTTAATTTTTCTCTGTCAGGCTCCTCCCCAGGATTAAATGGAATTTCTACTAACAAAGAAGTTCTTCCCTCCGGCGACATTGTTAGGCACCTATTTCTCGGCTCAGAAACGCGAGTGAAAATTACCGAAGGATCCGGGAAGTAACATGTTGCCCAGTTGCCTATTGAAGGTTTGTTCAAGGAAATAAATACTAGCAAAACATTTCTGAATTTAATTGATTCTGCCGCATTCAAGATTTCTTCCGGTGCTGACGGTTTAAGAAGTGATGCAACCAAAGAAGCAGGCAATGTACTTATAACCTCATTAACCTGACTGGCTTCTCCATCATCCGTAATTATTTTTGTAATTCTTTTTCCATCATGCTCCAAACCTTTTATGCCTGAATTGACATGAATATTTTCTCTTCCAACAAAATCTGCAATCGCATCGCTGATTAGTCCAATACCACCTTTGGGATAAAGAAATCCTCCTTCCATATGCTTTTCTTTCCTTATTTTCTTCGGGAGCATATTTAGAGCCGAAGCTAATCCTAATTTTTTAATTCGCCCTCCGGAAATATTTTTAGAAAGCTCTCTGCAATCTGCTCCCCATAATTTCTGCGAGTAATTGCAAAGAACCATCTTTGCAAGCTCAGGGCCATATCTGTAATAGGCCATGGACCCGAAATTATCCCCTTCTGAATTTGTAATTCTATGACGCACAAGCGAATATCCGTAACCCATGCATTTTTTTACACCGAATTTTCTTACGAGTTCTCTGGATGAAACCGGGAACGTAAGTTGCTTTCCATTTGTAAAAATCGCACTCGGTTTATCAACTTTGTGCATATGCTCTCCACAAAGATCTAATAGATCCTTTGTAATGTGTGGAGTTTTGTCATGGAATCTGTGAGCACCGGAGTCGAAGCGGAAGTATCCGTGCTGATAAGTAATTGCATTTCCTCCAACTATTGATTGTTTTTCATAAAGACCAAACGGAATATTATTCTTTGCAGCATAAAACGCAACCGCAAGCCCCGCTGGTCCTCCGCCTAAAATGGAAACATGTTTATGCATGCTCCAATAGTAATGAAAAAAGGACAAAGAAGTACAGTCTTGATTCGATTTTTTTAAAAGCCCCCTTCTCTTTTTCTTGCAGCGATGAAAAAATTGAAACAGTTCCAATTACTATCATAAACCAAGGCAGGAAAAGGAGAAGGGGGTTGGGGGATGAGGTCATTAACCAGCCCCAGCCCCGCACATGCGGGACTGAAGCCAGACCTTGATCAGCACGATTTTGTCATCGTACTCAGATTGGCATTGGCCACTTTGGCCACTGCCTGACTCGCTGACATCTTTTCGCCGTCTAGCCACACTGGAAAATCCGGATCCGGTGCAACGTCATCCAATGTTGCCAGAACACGAGTCAAGTACTTTGTGTTCGCGTCATCGACTTCGATGCGAACCACAACTCTTTCTTTACTACCACCCATTAGAAAGATTTCTACAGGCGTATCATCGGCGGACATCGATGCTTCGAGGCAAATCGACTTCATGTTAGTTACACTCACTCTTGCGTTGCCTCCTGCTGCTGCGGCTGCATCCCGAAGTATGTGTGCTGCTTGTATTGCCGCCTTATCGAAATTCCGCTCGAGTAGACGATTGATCATGAGTTGAAAATGACCTACGGGATGACTTACTTCAAATCGTCCATCTACCCGTGTCATTTTGTGGCAACCAAGAGCTTCTGCCACAATACTCCTGTCATCCGTGTAGAATGTTAGCCTCATAACTTTCTCCTTTACGAGTTAGATACGAATAGGGTTTCCATACGCCCACTTTGAGCGCACTACTTTGCTGTCAAGGACCACAATCTCGCCTGAAAGGCGGGTTGGGGACGGAGAGATTAGCTTGATATGTAATTTTTATCAATTATTAAAATTTGATTCTGGCAGGCCACGTCACTCGCGAGTGAGCGTGGCAGGCGCGGAAGGATAGCAACCTAGACCCCTGGTTTTGGAGACCAGTGCGGCTGCGCCGCAGTGCTTTTTATATTGCTCGCCCCGGTCAAGCCGGGGCTCGACCCAACTGAGCTACACGCCTTATATTCTTGATTTTGGCAGGCGCGGTCCTTCGATGAACTCAGGATCGCTCGCAGATAATGCATTTTGGAAAGTTTAGTGCAATTTATTTTATTCTGGCAGGCGCGGAAGGATTTGAACCTTCGACCCCTGGTTTTGGAGACCAGTGCTCTAGCCAACTGAGCTACGCGCCTTGGAGAGAACGAACAGGATTATCTTACTTGGCTTCGTGAAAAAGTGAAATCCTGAGCTTACAATTTCTGTATAACTTAAGATTAAAATTGACATCTGACCTCATACTATTATAATCGCCATCCCATGAAAAAGAAAGAAGTCATACATGGCATTGCATTCGAGGGGATTCCTCCGGCTCAACAAATAACAGGGGAAATGGAACTGAGTGATGCAGCCCTAATACCCGGCACTCCAGGCAATATGGAGTTGGTGGATGCTGGTAGATTGAAAGTGGTACTGGAAAAAGCATTGCCCGACAAGCACGATGATGATGAGGTGGATAATCCAGGTGATTACGATAAACTTGAAACAGCACTGAACAAGTTTAAAAGAGATGTGCTATTGGCAATCATGTTTCCGGAAGTAATACATGGGGTAGAAGAAGATTTCGCTAGAAAAATGGCAGTACTAATTCGCTTCAGGGAGGAGGGCGAATAATAATTTTCACAAACTTATACTTAATACTTAATACAAAATACATAATACTATTTGTAATGACCCCCCTCTCCATCATCATCCCCGTCTACAACGAGGAGAAGACTCTGGAAGAGATAATTAACAGAGTCCATAAATCTTGTGGAGATTTTTCCGAGATCATATTTGTTGATGATGGATCAAAAGACTCATCTCTTGAAATAATCAAAAGACTCGCACGGAGCGGAGATAAGATTCTGACTAAAGAAAATGGAGGCAAAGGCTCTGCAGTTAGAATGGGATTTAAAAAAGCGACGGGCAAATATGTAATAGTTCAGGATAGTGATCTGGAGTACAGCCCAGAAGAGATTGCAGGACTTCTTAAGTTCGCCGAAGATAATGATTACAAAGCAGTATTCGGATCAAGGCGCTTAAAAAAGCAAAAACAATTCATGCATCTAACTACATTCATAGGAGGCAGCATGCTTACACCTATTTGTAACCTGTTATTTGGAACTAAACTGACTGATCAACCGACTTGTTACAAACTTGTGAGGAATGACATACTTAAAACTATTCCACTTAAAGAAAATTACTTTGGCATAGAACCAGAACTAACCGCGCATTTGGCCCGCAGAAAAATCTACATAGCTGAGTATCCTATCTCTTATAACCCAAGGACCTTTAAAGAAGGGAAGAAGATTCGATTAAAGGATTGGTTTAGGTGGGTGTGGGTGTTTGTGCTGCTTAGGATAAAACCTAGGAGGTGTTTTTGTGGTAACACCCAATAAACAATTGACAATTGACACGCTCCCCAGCCCCAGTACGCTATGCGTTCTGGAGCTGGGTCGCTTTTAACAATTAACTCTTTTAAAAAAAGTTAATTGTTAATTGTCAAAAGGTCCCGCGTATGCGGGACCGTGTCAATTGTTAATTGTCACCCCTTCCACTTACGCTTCGGCGCATGCCTCTTCTTCTCCCCACCTTCGCCAAGGCTTCGGTGGGCGGGCAAGCTTCTTAGCTTCTCTTTTTCCATTTACGTTTCGGAGCGTGACGTTTTTTTTCTAGCCACTCCGCCGCATCCATCAAAGTTACTTTATAAGGGTCCATCATCTTAGGGATTGATGCATTGGTTTTCCCGTCAGTTACATAAGGACCATATCGCCCGTCTTTGACCTGAATTTCATCTTTGGTATTCGGATCTTCACCAAGAATCTTCATAGGTTCGCTCATCTTCTTTTTCTTATCCTTAGCAGTTACAATGGTTTCTAATGCAAACTCAAGATCCACATCTGACGGATCTTTGTCCTTTGGAAGCGAGCCTGTTTGCTTTCCCCATTTTACATAAGGACCATAACGACCCAGGTTCACCGTGATTACTTCTCCATCTTTTTTACCAAGTTCTTTAGGAAAACTTAACTGATCTAGAGCCTGTTCAAGAGTTATCGATTCTTTGGTTAGACCTTTGGGAATTGACGCACTCTTCGGCTTTTCTCCTTTCTTATAATCCTCAGCCTTGCCTATTTGAATGTAAGGACCAAATCTACCCGTGCGAGCAATTATATCCAGACCTGATGCAGGATCTTTGCCAACGATTCTTTCTTTCAAAACATCATCACGACTGACTTCTTCTTTTTTAGAAGCAATCAATTTCTCAAACGGAACAAAGAATCCTTTTATGAATTTAAGCCTTTCCTCTTTTCCGTCAGCAATATCGTCGAGTGACTGCTCCATGGTCGCGGTGAATTTAAGATCAACAATGTCCGGGAAGTGTTCGGATAATAAATCTGTGACAGTGAATGCAACTTCTTCCGGAATCAATTGCTTGCCATCTTTTACAATGTATCCACGCTGTTGGACTGTGTTAATAGTTGGAGCATATGTGCTAGGCCTCCCGATTCCTTCTTCTTCTAATTTCTTAACCAAACTTGCTTCTGTATATCTTGGAGGAGGCTTGGTGAAGTGCTGCTCCGGAACAATGTCATTACATTTAAGATCATCGCCTTCTTTGAGTTCAGGCATAAATTTCTCTCCACTTGAATCACCATTCTTCCTATCAGCTTCCTCAGACTCATCTTTACCTTCCATATAAACTCTCAAATATCCATCAAACAAAATTGTCTGACCTGTAGCTCTATACTCATATTCCTTAACCGAAATATCCGCACCAACTCGCTTAATCTGGGCTGCAGCCATTTGTGTCGCAATAGTTCTGTTCCAGATAAGTGTGTAGAGTTTTAATTGTTGATGATCCAGAACATCTTTGAGTGAAGCTGGAGTTCGATCCATCTCTGTGGGACGTATTGCCTCATGTGCTTCTTGTGCGCCTTTACTCTTGGTCTTATATCTGCGTGGATCGGAAAGAATATACTCACGACCATATTGCTCTTCGATTACTCTCTTTGAATCACCAAGCGCTTTAGCGCTCAAATTCACTGAATCTGTTCTCATATATGTAATAAGTCCTGAAGCCCCTTCGCCCTTCCCCATACTTACTCCTTCGTATAACTGCTGGGCAATCATCATTGTTTGTTTGACCGAGAATCCAAGTTTTCGACCTGCCTCTTGCTGCAAAGTTGAAGTTGTAAAAGGTGGTGGGGGATTTTTCTTTAATTCTTTCTCATCCACTGATGCAACTTTGAATTCAGCATCCTTGCAATCACTAACAACCTGATCGGATTCTTTTTTATTAGATGGAACAAATTTCTTTCCATTCTTTTTTGAAAGTTCAGCTGTAAATTCCTCTTTCTTCTCAGTTTCAAGCTCTGCTGTAACAGTCCAATACTCAACTGGAATAAATGCTTTTATTTCCCGTTCACGATCGACAATTATTCTGACTGCAACTGACTGAACCCGCCCTGCAGAAAGCCCTCTATAAACTTTGCTCCAGAGGAAAGGTGAAAGAGTATATCCGACTAAACGATCGAGTATTCTTCTGGCTTGTTGTGCTTCAACTAATTTTTCATCAATACCTCTCGGGCTCTTAACAGCTTCATCAATTGCCTCACGCGTAATTTCGTGGAAAACAATTCGATTAACTTTTTTATCGTTGCTGATTTTGAGTGCCTGAACAAGATGCCAACCAATGGCTTCACCCTCGCGATCTTCATCAGTAGCAATCCAAAGATCCTCTGCGTCTTTAAGTTCATCTTTTAATTTTTTAATAACCGTCTTTTTTTCTTTTGGAACTTCATACACAGCCTCGAAAGTTTCTTCGGTATCTACCCCAAGTGTCGATTCCGGCAGATCGCGCACATGTCCCATGCTCGCATGCACGGAATAATCTTTCCCGAGGAATCGTTTGATTGTTTTGGCCTTTGTCGGGCTCTCGACGATGACTAAATGTGGTGCCATTAATACAGAAAATAAGACTATTAAAGAGTCGACGTGAGAGGTTAGAGAGAAAGAACCACTGTTGTCAAATTAAGAGGGCAAAAATAAGGGGGGGTTTCGGGGGTTGGGGGAACCTCAAAGGTCCCTAGTCCAAGGGGAAAAGTAGAGACAGTTGAAAGTTTTTTTTAATGTGATATTGCTACATTGTTACATTGTAAATATAGTAAGAAGCTTCACTCATATTATGAAAAGATTCCTTGAACTAAGTGACATTGGCGCATATCGGATATCAGAAGAGCTCTCTGATGAAATTTGGAAGATAGTTGATAACTGGAATTTCTTTGCCAAAGATACTACAGGCAAACAATTCGTGAGAGCAGTGGATTCAATTTCCAACAATATTGCAGAGGGATTTGGCCGTTATTTCAAAAAAGATAAAATTAAATTCTACCATTACAGCTTAGGTTCTACTGGCGAATGCGTAAGTATATGTAAAAAATCATTGAGCAGAGGTCTTATTACACAAGAGCAAAATGAAAGCATAATGGGCAAACTTAATGTGCTTCCACGTGAAATAAGATATTTGATTAAATATACAAATGAGAAATTAATTCGATGATTAGATCAATATTATTACATGGTTACATTGTTACATTGCTACATTTTGCGCAAGCAAGCAAAAGTCAGGTTCTCTTTAGTTACAATGTAGCAATGTAACAATTTCAACAATGTAGCCATGTAACAATTTATAATAAAATGTAACCTTTTCTGTTCATCTTTCTTACTCGCACTTTTCGGCTTGTCTAAGCCATTTTCACAATCTCTTAATGTCGGAGTCGACAACTAACCCGACTTTTTGGCTTGCTTAAGCCATACTCGTACGTAGACTTGCAAGCGAAGACAATACTTACTTTCCCCCTTTTGCCCATGTCCAAGCAGGATATCATCAATGCAATAGCTGATGCCGCAGGCATTACCAAGCGCTCTGCAGGCGCAGCACTGGAAGCTCTAACTACATTAGTTACAAATGAACTTAAGAAGGGCAACTCTATAACCATCACAGGTTTTGGAACATTCCGTGTTTCTCAACGCGCATCAAGAATGGGTGTTAACCCAAGGAACCCATCACAAAGAATTTCGATTCCATCAATGAAAGTTCCTGCGTTTAAAGCTGGGAAGACATTAAAAGATGCAATTAGGTAATTAATAAACGTTGAATTATCTTTGATGCTGCTCTCTAGCGCAGTAGGATATAGCGCAGTAGAAAAATCTGATCCTTGTACTGCGCTACTGCGCTCGTGACTTTCCCCAATAATTATTTTTACCTAACTCAAAAATCCCGCTATCCTCTCTCCAACATGGACAAGAAATTCATTGAATCAACCCTATCGGCAATACTTGAAAACCTACAGCTCGGATTTACCAAAATCGTAATCAGCGAGGAGGATGAAATACTGCGGGTTGATATTGAATCTGATGATCCAAGTAGAATAATCGGATGGCATGGAGAAACATTAAATGCAATTCAACATATCCTTAAAGCAATTATAAGAACCAAAGAAAATCTGGACCGCGCACCATTCATTGTGCTTGATGTTGATGGATACAGAAGAGCGCAGGAGGAAAAAGTTTGTAGGATGGCAGATCAGAAAGCGGACTTTGTCAGGAGAACCGGTAATCGAGTTGCACTGGCTCCAATGAGTCCATACTTCCGTCGAATAGTTCATTTATATGTTGCTAATAATGAGAACCTTCAGGATTTGGAGACGGAGAGTACTGGGGATGGAGACTACAGGCAGATTGTTTTGAGGATGAAGGAGGGAGCAGAGAAGAATATTGGAAGCGGGGAGTTGTCGCCGGTTATTGATGAGGGGGAAGGGGGATTGGAAAATTTAGATATTTAAAAATAGTCGAAAGTCGAAGGTCTAAAGATGGGTCCAAAGTCGAACGTCAAAAGTTTTAACTATCAACCGATCCTTCGACTTTAGACCTTTGACCAAACCTTTGACCTTAGACCTTTGACTATTTAATTTCATCCCACTCCTCCATCAACCTCCTCTCCTCCTTACTAAGCTTCTTGGGGATTTCAACCGTAATCGTGACGTAATGATCCCCATGCTTTGAGCTTCCCAAAACTGGCATCCCCTCCCCTTTGATTCTGAAGATTTGGCCGGGTTGAGTGCCCGCGGGAATTTTGAGTTCTTTGTCTCCATGCACAGTTTTTACTTTTATTTGAGTCCCCATAATCGCATCAAGTACAGATATTACTGAATAAGTATGAACGTCATCCTTGTCACGTTCGAATCTTGGATCGGGCCTTACAACAATTAAAAGATAAAGATCACCAGCCTGAGCTCCGTGCCTTCCGGCTTCCCCTTTGCCGGACAACCTGAGAGTCTGACCATCGTGAATACCGGCAGGAATATCTAGTGTAATAGTTTCTTTTTTCCTTACCCGACCTTCTCCTGAGCACTTGCCACATTTCTTTTCCGGTACACGTCCAGCACCTGAGCAAGATGGACACACAAAGCTTTGTTGTATTACTCCAAAGAATGATTGAGCAGTCTTGGTCTGCTGTCCTGTTCCACCACAATCTGAACAAGTGATCATTTCTGATCCTTTCTCGGTACCTTTACCTTCACACTCTGCACATGAAATAAATGTATCAAGTGCAATTTTTTTCTGAACTCCTTTCACTGCCTCATCAAAATCAATTGTAAGTCTTACCTCACGATCACGACCACGTTCACTTCTCTGAGTTCGTGATCCTCCTCTTGCTCCTCCAAAGAAACTTTCGAAAATATCACCGAACCCGCCGGCGCCCTGGAAACCGGAAAAATCAAATCCACCGAATCCACCCTGACCCCCTGCACCCCCAACACCAGCCGCTCCAAAGGTATCATATTGCTTTCTTTTTTTATCATCACTAAGAACCTCATAAGCCTCGTTAACTTCCTGAAACTTCTTCTCCGCATCTTTATCATTCTTATTCTTATCCGGATGAAGCTCTTTGCTAAGTTTTCTGTAAGCCTTCTTGATGTCTCCAACTGGAGCATCACGGGAGACGCCTAGGATTTCGTAGTAGTCACGGGGCATGCGAAAATTTTACACTAAACACTATAAATCTCTACTAATATCCAAATTTTTAGCTTCTAGCTTTTAGCTTCTTTAGCTTCTATTTGTTGTCACCTACAAATCACACTAGAAAAAGCTAATGAAGCTAATGAAGCCAAAAATACCCAATTCTACCATTCCCTAACCATCAACTCTGTGCTATAATGTGCTGATGCCTCTACCTGAACCCCATCTAATGAAAATAATGCGCTGGACGACCATTAGCTTGAGTGTTCTGTGTGCTGCTTTTGTCACATATGCAGTCACTCAAATAGATGAGACACCGGTTGAAGCAAGACTATTACCCGCACATATGAGAGGAATGGTTCCGTGGAAGACTATTTTTGAAATGGATTTGGAAGATGGTACTGCATTGCCAGCTCACACAAATGTTCTTATTCACATCCCAGTTGATGTAGATAAGATTTATAGGAAAGTACTTTTCGGTAGAAAGGGCTTCGACATCAGATATTGGGGTTACTGCATGCCTGAAAATTACGAATTAGCCCTTAACTCCAAGAGGCGTGGTTTCCCCGGACGAATATTTATGTCGGAGAAAGAGCGTGCAGCTCGTAGAGAAAAGGAGAAAAACACACGAAGAAATCAGTTTAGCTTGCTAAGAAATTTCTCCGAAAAACAATTAAACGAAGCTGAGTTCAATCGAGGACGCCTGCGTCATCAAATGGAAATATTTAAAGGTGGCGCAACTTGCTATGTGATGACAGAAGCTCCGCTCCCACTTGGAATTGATAAGGATGACGACGGAGTAAATACCTATGTCGAAAAAGACAAGGGATCAGATCCCGAAATCGCTGACACAGATGGAGATGGACTCAATGACGGTCTAGAAGTATTTGAACTTAAAACAAGTCCGGTAATGCGTGACACTGATGGCGATGGCATTGTTGATGGATTGGAAGACGCAAATAGAAATGGTCGCACAGATATGGGAGAAACAAATCCATTAGAAATTGATTCAGATCGCGATGGGTTGTGCGATGGGCTGTGCCGTGTTGGCCAGACTGGCGACGAGATTCGGGGTGAGGATATGAACCTCAATGGAAAAGAAGATGATGGCGAAACAAACCCAACTAAGGCAGATTCAGATGGCGAT
>CAZYBL010000040.1:0-10342 GCA_964645805.1 uncultured Candidatus Peribacteria bacterium
TAAATTCACTGAAGAATGCCTGATACGCGCCCCATCCGTAATATGTTTCATAGCAAAGTTCGCACCCTTCCATCATGTACGAGCAGTCAACCAGATCTTTGCAATGATCTATTATCCAGTCAGAGTAATAAATGTCTTCACATTCAAATGTTACTGCAGATAAATAACAGTTTTTATTATCTGCTGAGTGGTTTGTAAATTGCGAGTTTTTACTGTTCTTGTTTACAAGCGCAAGCCGGGGGACTTCTAGCTGAAGCTCCCGGAACTGCTCCAAAAACGGACGGTTAAAATCAAAATCTCTTCCATAATCAAGGGCATTCCAACTATCACTCCACCAAACACTTTGCTCGTAAATTTTGAAAGGCGAGTCAGGCGGATACATAGAAATAATGTCTTTGTCCGTTGCATCACATTTGCGTTTATACATAAATCTTTCATTTCTCCACGAGAGTCTTCTTTGCAGTCTGCAGTCAGGACAAAATTTTGGAGGGGGGATTGTGCACTTTTTTCCTCCAAATGTGGGAGAGACTTTATCATAAAAGTCCAGATCAGCTTGGTTTATTTCGAACCCAGAGCCGCAGTTGGTGCAAATTGTCTGAACCACAGATTACGCAGATTACGCGGATTACACGGATATTACAATAGAGCTTGATGCAAAGCATCTGCGAAATCTGTGTCATCCGTGAAATCCGTGGTTCAGACAAGAGTGAACTTAATAAACTTCCTTCAAATAACATTCCTCACAGTAAACCTTCTCCGGCCTCTCCGGAGAATATGTTGTTTCTATGTCTTTAGAACACTTATCACACTTCCTCTTATGCATGATGCGGGGATTTCTTAGGTCAAATCGTGCTTTGTGCCTGCAATCGGGGCAATTGGGAGGCACGGGGACAGAGATCTTTTTATAGAATCTAAGTTCTTGAGGAATTACACGATAATTCTTATTGCATGTTTGGCACATCAAAACCGCATCAGTAATAGACTCATCAGTTTCATCTATGCAATCCGGCACTTGCGCAGTTGCTGGAGCTGAAGGCTTCTCCTCCATTTGCCTCCACTTAAATCCTTTAGATTCCGCTTCTTCTCTTGTCAGTGGATAGTATTCCTGTGCAACAGTTTCGTTGTAAGAGAAAACCGAAATAGATCCAGGCATAAATTCACCCCACTCGCCATCCTCACTCATCCTCTGGATAATCTGCGGTACCAGAGCTTCATACTCCTCCTGCGAGTACTGTTTATTTAAAATGCAAAATTCTTTGTGATTTAATCCTGCACACCCAAATAAATCATGGGAATTGTTACCCATTAAGCAATAAAAAGATTTAGCACAATAATGTGAAGCATAGCAAAAGGCTGAATATTGCATGTGAAGAGTTGAGCATATCTCGTAGCTAACTTCGGGATCATAAAGTGAATAGTTTAGATCACGGCAGTTCTTGGCATTTAAAACGTCATAAAGATAACTGGAATCTTCACATTCAGTTGCATTAAAAGATCCATGACAATTCTTACTGTTTTTAATGTTGTTTCCGATGCAATTCTCACAGTTAAGAGTGTACATGTCGCGGTAAATACCATTATCCAGCCGCATTCTATTCCAGATCTTATATATTTCTTTTAGTGAAGAATTGCATTTTAGATTAAGTTCAGCTGCTTTCTTTTTGTATTCCTCTTTTGAGTGAGGTTCGTTTAGAATGTAATATTCTTTGTCCCTAAGATTAGTGCTCAGCAAGCAATTCTTGCATCCCTTGAGGTCAAAACAGAATGCACAGTCACTACAGTTATCCAAATACATTGAATGCTGGCAGCTGTAGCAGTTGTAGCATTGAATGCATTCGTAGCAGAGAGTTGATTTATATGTGAACGTGCAGTCTGCACAATCTTTGCAGTACTTGATAAATAAATTAAAATAACTGTCCTCATTGGCTTCACCTGCAATGTCTAAATAGCAGTTTTTATCATCTCCGCAATAATTGCAATATTCAGAATTCTGGCAATTAACAATATCGATACCAAGCTCAGGAACATCAATTAATAATTCATTTAATTGTTTGAAAAAAGAACGATTCGGATCGTAATCCCGTCCATAGTCCATTGGGTCCCATTTGTCAGAGTACCAGGCAGAAGGTCTGTAAGTTTTGTATGGGCTATTGGGTGCGAAGATCGAGACATATTCTTCGCCGGTCAAATCACATTTACGTTTGTAAAAAGTTCTATCATTCCTCCAGCTTAGTCTGCGTTGCACTCTGCATTGAGGACACAAGGTTGGGGGAGGGATCGAGCATCTTATTCCGTTATATTCTGGAGAAACTAAGGCATAAAAGTCCAAATCTCTTTGTGGGATTTCGAATGATAAGCCACAATTGGCGCAGGAATTTTGCATCTATTGCTAGTATAGCAGAATTATCAGAATTTCTATTGAGTATGATATTATCATATGATAATATATGATCATGACTACAGTATCAGTTCCATTACCGGACGAGTTTATACGCCAGATAGAGATGCTGATTGCCCAGGGAATCGCTGCCAACAAAGCAGATGCAATCAGAAAGGCAGTTCAAAAGTATTTGGAAGACCAGGCTGTTGAGGCAGTTCTGAGAGCTGACAAAGAGCCAAGATTGGAAGGAGACCTGGATGAACTAGCTGCCAAAATCTGTATTGATGATTAAAGTTGTATATACATCTGGATTCGTTCGCGAATACAATAAACTCCCTGAAGAGTTAAAAGAGGAAGTAAAAGAAAAAATTCAATTATTTGCGAAAAATCCAAGGGCCCCGATGTTTAAAGCTCACAAATTAAAAGGGAAGCTTAAAAGATACTACAGCTTTAGGGTTAATTATAAATATAGAATTGTATATGTATATGATTCAAAAACCACAGTAGCACTTTTACATGTTGGTGATCATGATGTTTACCGTTAGTATACTTCCTTAAGATAACACTCTTCGCAATACACTTTCTTCCCCCTTCGCCAAGGCTACGGGGGACAGGCCGGTCTCTCCGGCGAACCTGCCATCCATAGCGACCAAACAAGTTCAATATACTTCAGCCAAATAACATTGTTCACAGTAGACTTTTTCTGGTCGCGAAGGATGGTACGTCGTCTCCATCTCCTTCCCGCATTTACCACATTCCCTCTTCCAGAGCTTGCGGGGGTTACGCAGAGCAAGACGGTTTTTGTTGCGTACTTCTGGATGTAATTTAGGGATCGGAAGCGAAAACTGTCGGTAAAATGCTAATTCTTGCGACATGATGCGATAGGGGCGGTTAGTAGATTCACAGCGAATTGCCCAATTGAGTACATCATCCGGTATATCTTCAATTTTTTCCGGGAGATCTGATGCTTGAATAATTTTTTCTACTTGAGGCACCTCATCTTCATCCTCTTTCCATTTAAGCCCCCGCTTCAGTGTCTCCTCTTTTGTTAGTGGGAAGTAATCGTAAGCAACTGTCTTGTTGAAATAAAATGGATTCATGCTTAGTGGGAAAAATTCTCCCCATTCCCCATTCTTTAGCGCATGTTCCCTGATCTTTGAAGCAATGGCTTCATATTCCTCCTTAGAATACTGTTTATTAAGTATGCAATGCTGCTTCTGCCTCAATCCAACACAGCCAATACAATCTTCAATGTGATAACAGTCTACACAATAGGCTGTATTTGTATGATGTTCGCCGTTCATGCAGCCGACTATTGTGTGCGAGAAGTCTACCGAAAGACAGTTGTACGCACACTCGCCGTAATGAACTCCAGTGCAGAAATACTGATCTTTTTGTTCAAGAGTTCGATCTGAATAATATATATCTTCTGCTTTTTGAACGTTGAAGGAATCCACTACATTTTTAGAGTTGTAGATAAAGTCGCCACTGACATTCTCATTCTTTTCACCTGTTATATAGTTTCGAACAGCATCCTCTTTTAGGTGAACCTGGAATTTATCCAAAAATTCCCGGGCTTTCGCCGGAGATTCTTTAAGCTCCTTAAGAATTTTCTCGTATTCTTCTTTGCTTACCTCCTTGTTCCATATGTGATACTTCTTTCTCCTCAAATTCCAGCATCCAATGCAATGTTCGCATTGTCTGCAATCAAAAAGGTAACGGCAGTTTTGGCAGTTTTCGCAATTTTGGCAGAAAGTACATTCATAGCACTCATGCGAGTCTATGCACTGGTAACAAAACTGGCATTTATTTACGTAATGGCAGTCGACGCAAGAAGTGCTGTGGTAAATACTATTGCCGTATAAACAATCCTGATCAAACCAGCTTCCAAATACCAGGTAGCAGTTTTTATTGTGCGTTGCAAAATTTGTGTAATCACTATTTTCAGATTCCACTACATATATGTTCGCATGAGGGACTTTGTTGTGAAGTTCAATAAATTGCTCGAAGAATCCGCGAGAAAAATCGAAGTCTTGTCCATAATCCATCGGGTTCCAGCTATCGCTCCACCATATATCTCGATCATAAATAGGATATGGAGCATGAGGTGGATGATAGGTCAGCAATTCTTTCCCCGTTTTATCGCATTTTCGTTTGTATAGATCTTCCTCGTTGCGGAACGAAAGACGCCAACGTGCCATGTCTTCGGGGCATAATTTAGGCTCCGGTACCTCCATTGCTTCAAAAAATTTAAGGTCGCGCTCTTTTATCTCGAAGGTTGCCTTACATTGTTGGCAGTTGGGCATCAGCTAATATACTTCCTTAAGATAACACTCTTCGCAATATATCTTCTCTGGTTTCTCCGGATCATACGTACTCACCACCTCCTTCCCGCACTTCCCGCATTCCCTTTCCCAGAGCTTGCGAGGGTTTCTTAAGGCCAATCTCCTGTCATATCTCTCATCCGGATGGAGATGGGGGATTGGCAGGTTGTTGTTCCTATAAAATCTTAGCTCTTGCTTTAGTATCTGGTACGGTCTATCGGTTTTTTGGCATCTGATAGCCCAATTCAGCACATCGTCCGGAATATCTTCAATCTTATCCGGTAACTGATCCGCCGGGATAATTTTTTCAACCTGTGGAATTTCATCGCTCAAATCTCTCCACAAATATCCCATCTTAAGTGCTTCCTCCTTAGTCAGCGGCACATATTCCTGCGCAACACTTTCGTTGTAACCGAATGGAGCATATTTTGGCAAGAAGAATTTTCCCCATTCGCACCCCGCGGAGCTCCCGTCAGGGGAGCGGAGTGGGGTCGCTTTCATGTGCTCAATTATTTTCGGGACCAGTTCGTTATATTCCTCTTCGGTGTATTGTTTGTTGAATATGCAGAACTCTTGTTTGGTAAGACCACTGCATCCAAAACAATTTTTGCAGTTGTAACAGTAATCGCAATAGAGTAAGTCCTGGGAATTAAAAACAAAAATACAATAAGCAACGTTAAATATCTCGATTGTGCCCAGAGTCTCGTAACAAAGCTCTGGTTTTATATACATGTTTGAACAATCGTAATTATCTTTAACCTGAAATCCCACCTGAACATATCTACAGTCTTCACTCTCGGTCATGTCGTAACTATCCAGACAATTTTTACAATTTTCTATGTAATCACCTGTGCAATTAGTCGAGTTAACAATATTCGCGTACTTATGAACCTGATTTTTGTAAATATCCATCAACTTGCATCTCATTTCATCCATCTTTTTGTATGAACCCATAAATTCTTTAACTTTATTCTCATACTCCTCTTTGGGCAGGGGTTTATTTTCAAAGTGGTATTCCTTTTGGTGCAAATTGGAGCACAGACAGCAATTTTTGCATCCATTTAAATTGGTCGAAAACGTACAATCCTGGCAATTCTGGCTGAAAAGCAGGTAAAAGCAGTGGTAACATCTGTGTGAGAAGAAACTTTCATAGCAAAGTTCGCAGTTATAAATGTATGAACAGTCCATGCAGTCCTTACAATCCTGAAAGAGTTTTCCGTAATAACAATCTTCACAGTTTTCGGATGAATTTATCAGATAACAGTTCCTGCAGTACCCCGCGCCAGTTGTAAATTCAGAATTCTGATTATCAACTGTGCACATAGAGCGTCTTGGAACATCCTTAAGAAGTTCTGCGAACTGATCAAAGAACGGACGACTAAAATCAAAGTCTCTTCCATACTTCATAGGATCCAATTCATCGCTCACCCAAACATCTTCCGCATAAACGGTAAAAGGTTTTCCCCAAAGAGGTTCAACTGCGTAAAGAGAAATCAATTCTTTACCGGTTTTTGCGCATTTGTTTTTATGAAAATTCCATTCTTTTCTGTGGCATGTACGCCTAACCATTCTGCACTTCGGACAGTAAACAGGTTCCGCGGGATGAAACTCTTTTTCACCAAACTTAAAGGTCATTTTCTTCAAAAAAGCACGCTCATCATCGTGAATCTGGAATTCAGCCTTACATTGCTGGCAGGTGGGCATAATTGTCTGAACCACAGATTACGCAGATTACGCGGATTACACGGATATTACAACAGAAATTGATGCAAAGCATCTGCGAAATCCGTGTAATCCGTGCTATCCGTGGTTCAGACAAGAGTGAGCTTAATATACTTCTTTTAAGTAGCAAGTCTCACAATACACTTTCTCGGGTCTTTGGGGCGAATAATTGGTCTCTATATCCTTTCCACACTTATCACACTGCCTTTTCCAGAAATATCGCGGATTTCGCTTATCCAAACGTTCGCGATGCCTTTGATGTACATGCTTTCTGGGTACCGCAAGCCCCATAATTTTGTAGAATCTGAGTTCTTGAGGCAAAATTTTAAATTTCTTACCTGTCAATTCGCACGTGAGGACTTTGTCACAAATTGAATCATCAGTTTCTTCTATACTTTTTGGAACCTGATCCAAAATTTCTCCTTCTTCATGAGGCTCTTCCTCGTCATGCCACCATAGTCCTTCAGATGTGGCTTGTTCTTTGGTTATTGGAAAATAATCCTGTGCGTTACTTTCGTTATAAGCAATTGGTGCACAGCTTGTAGGGAAGTAATCACTCCATTCGCCGGTTTCTTTCATGTGATCTGCAAGCTTAGATGCCATCTTGTAATACTCCTCGCGTGAATATTGTTTATTTAATATGCAGTATTCATTATGCCTCATACTTGCACATCCAAATAAGTTTTCGCAGTAATGACATTCCATTGAATAGCAAACGTCATTGCAATAGTAGACTAAGAAATTAAAAAGAAGTTTATGACGACCAAGGGTAGAATTATTAAAATAAGAAAGTTCGAGTCCTTTGGGAGCTGCGAAGTTACAATCATGCACATCAACTGCCGTCGGAGTGAATCCCGTATATTTGCAATCTTCACACTCTTTTATGTCATAACAATTGTAACAATCTTCGCTGTTATAAATATTATCTCCCGTACAATTAGTACTTCCGTATATGTGCGAACAGCGATGCGGCAGATTTTTTTTGATTTCTGCTAAACGGCTGTTTAATAGCTCAAGTTTTTCTGCGTTTAAGCTGCCCAATTCTTTCCTCATTTTCTTCCACTCCTCTTTGTCTACTTCTTTATTGAATATGCAATATTTCTTTCTATGAAGCCCAAAACAGCCGATGCAGTATTCGCAGGACAGGCAATCCTCAACTGCGATACAGTCTTTGCAGTCATTACAGTTCATAAAACTGATGCAGTCATAGCATCTTTCCGATGCAATGCCTTCGTAGCATCGCTCGCACGAATAAAGCGAGAGTCCATCCACTGTGTCTTTGCAAAAAACTATGTAATTTCCGTAATAACAATCTTCACATTCACCTCCGCCCCAGATCAGGTAACTATTTTTCATATTAAGTGCATGATTTGTGTAGTAACTATTCTCTGTATTGCTTGTAAATAGACATGCGCGTGGAACTTCAAGTCTTAGTTCCTGGAATTGCTCAGCAAATGTTTTGGAAAAATCTACATCACGTCCGAAATCGCGCGGATCCCAGTCGTCCGCCCACCATTCGTCTTTATCGTAAACAGTATAAGGTTTATCGGGCGAATAAATTGTGATTATATCTTTGCCGGATTTATCACTTTTTCTGTTGTAAAAAAATCGATCATTCCTAAACATCAGTCGCCTTCTGAATCTGCAGTTGGGACAATTCTTTGGAGGCAGAATCAGTTGTTTTTTATCGTCAAATACAGGCGAAACACGGTCGTAGAAAGAGAGATCCTCATCTATGATCTCGAATTGGATGCCGCATTCGGTGCATGTTGCCTGAACCATGATTAGAAGGATTTATCGATAAACAGGATTATTGCAATTAAGCTGGTTGTAATCTAATTAAAACATACAAATCCATTCTATGTAATCATGAAAATCATTAAATCAAGAAAATCAAGGTTCAGAAGAGAGTGAGCTCAATATACTTCTTTTAAATAACACTCCTCACAATATACTTTTTCGGGTCTCTCCGGCGAATACGTTGTTTCCATGTCTTTAGAGCATTTGTCACATTGGCGGTTATAGAAAACAGGCGGGTTTCGAAGAGCTATTCTGCGCCAATGACGCTCATCGGGGTGAAAATGGGGAATTGGTAAGCCCTGTTTGCGATAGAATGCGAGTTCTTGTTTAACAATTCGAAACGGTCTTTCCGTCTTCTCGCATTTTACTGCCCAGTTTAGTATGTCATTTGGGACTTCGTTGATCGATTCGGGCAGTTGTGATGCCGATATAATTTTCTCTACTTGCGGCATGGCATCATCGCGTTCTTTCCATTTGTAACCTCGTTTTAAGGCTTCATCTTTGGTAAGAGGGAAGCATTCCATTGCGAGCGTTTCGTTATAGCCAAATGAGGCCAGCTTTTTTGGGAAATATTCGCCCCACTCGCCGGTTTCTTTCATGTGGCTAATAATTTTTTCTCGAAGTTTTTCATATTCTTCCTTGGAGTATTGTTTGTTTAAAATACAATATTCCTTGCGGCGAAGCCCCACGCATCCAAATGAATTTTTGGAGCTTGTGCAGTGTCCGCAATACTCTAGATTTGAATTGTTTGTGACACATGTGGTGCAAAACTTCAGATTGTATGCATGATCTCCGCAGGCGGCACACTGATAAATAAGTTCTGAGTTATCACCCCAGGATGTATAGTCGAGAGAAGATTTTACCGAGAAGCATCTAGCACAGTATTTGCAATCTTCCATGTCTTTGCAATCGATGCAGTAAGAAGAGTTCTTAGAATCATATAGATGATCGCCGGTGCAATTTTCGGTGCGCTCCATTTGAACATATCTGTGCGGTTTGGTGAGGAAGAATTCTGCAGATTTTTTTCTGGCTTCCTCTCGGCCTGCATTTGTATTCAGATTTAGTTCCTCCTTAATCTTCTTGTACTCCTCGGGGCTCTTTTTTTCGTTAAATACCATGTACTCACCTTGGCGAATATTGATACAGCCTATGCAGTTTTTGCATCCGATACAGTTTTTGGAGAACAGGCAATCCGTGCAATTCAAACAATCCTGACAATTTGTGCAGTCATAGCATTTAACGCAATCTACACACTCATAGAGAAGCTCAGATTCGTAGCAGTTACTGCAATCGCAAATATGCGTGTCATAAAAAATCCTATTGCTATAGAAGCACAGCTCATCATAATCCGCCTCTGCAATCATGTAGCAATTCTTTACATAACCCGCACAGTTAACATACTCACTGTTTTCAAGAGTCTCTGGGCAGATAAATATTCCTTGCCTGGGGACAGTATTTAGAAGTTCCTCGAACTGGTCAAAGAACGGCCGATTGAAATCATAATCTTTGCCATAATCCAGCTCGTTCCACTTATCTGTAATCCATTCGTCGGGGTGGTAAATTGGAAAAGATGTATCGGAATATGGAGACAGGAATTCACGTCCGCTAAGTCCACATGTTTGTTTGTATAGAGTGCGTGGATTTCGTTCATTTAGCCTGCGCATAAATCTGCATGTGGGCAGGTCTTGGGTGAGGGAACACCAATGCGTGTGTGAAACCCCTGCTCGTCCGCTGGTATTTCGAATGCTGTGCCGCAGGAGGTGCAGAATGTCTGAACCATGATTAGAGGATTATATTATACAGCTGCTCCTATCTCATCTCATCTTCTTCGGGAAATTTAATTTGTTCAGGTCGAATACTTAGCCGATATCCAAGGCCCTTTTTAAATTCAATAATTTTGTGACCGAATATGAATTTCTCAGGTCCATTTGTTTCCGTTGGTAGAAAGTACTTTATTATTGGCGTGCCTGATTTTGTTATTGCTTCATCGAGCACTTGGCGTGTTGCATGAACGATTCGCGGTACGGCGCACCTTGTTGATGCGGATATCCGAGTATCCCTTTCGAGAGCCCTAACTATATGGTCTGTACTGCAATATCCATCGTTAGGGTTTCTA
>CAZYBL010000041.1:0-7712 GCA_964645805.1 uncultured Candidatus Peribacteria bacterium
TCGGTTTCCTCCCCTTAAAGAACCCATGCATAGTCAATTGATACTCTTTGCTCGGATCCAACCCCGCTGCAGATTCTGCTCTGTACTCAGTCATTGCTTCTTTAATAAATTCATCCTCCGCAAGTTCTGGATTGGTTTCCCGTGCTTTAGCCAGCCTCTCCTTGTACAGGCCAAAAGCTTTTTTATCCGTTGTACCTTTCTTGAAAATCAGATTTCCACCTGCATCTTTTACATAATCATTGAATGAGTCTAACAAATCTTCAGCTCCATATGCCTCTTCATATTTAGCCTCCAATTCCGCAAGTTCTTTTTCCTCTTTCTCCTTATCTCCAAACGGATTCATACTCATCATCATTTTTTTAAGCTGAGTGTTTAACTTAAAAAACATTTTCATCATTGGTTTAAACTTCTCCATTAACCCAGCAAACATCCCAAACATTCCTTCTTTTTTCATCTTTGGAGCTTCTTTGGCGAAGTCTTCTACTTCGGCTTGGACTGCTTTTGCTTCTATATCTTCCAATAGGGTCCCCTCTCCAGCCGCTGTTGTATCATCTTCCTGCTCTTCAACTTTAATCCTCAATGCTGTTAACCTATCAACAGCAAATTGAAGCTTAGCAGCTTCTGTAGCACCTTCTAAGCTAGCTAGCTTTGCAATTTCCACATTTGCTTCTTTGACAAATTTATCAATTTTTTCTACAAGCTCTTTGTTTTCAGGGCCTGTACCAAGTATATCCTTCCATCTCTGAGCAGTCTCGCTAACTCTTGCCTGAAGTTCGGTTGCTGTAGTACTTAACTTGGCCAAATGTGCTCTCATTTCATCTGCATTATTATTCACTATCACCTTAGCTGTCTCATCAAAACTTTCCTCAACATTTTTTTTGAGACTTTTCAATTCCTCAGGAACACTCGCCTTACCCTCTTCTAGAGAGTCGATGTGGCCGGGTAGATCCGGTGAACCAGGTGTAACCATATTTATGCAGGGGAAGATTTACGAACCATGGATTCAATGGTTTTTTCTGCTTTTTCACATATCTCCTCCGCCTTTCTTAAATTGGCTTCCTGCTCCTCTATCGCCTTATCCATATCAATAGTTTCTGCATAATCCAGAATGCCCTCAAGTTCACGCAGATCCGCCTCATTCATCGTTTCCATTTTCTTTAACCAATCCTTTCGCTCAACATCAGCAAGCAACTGGGAGGTCTTAACTTTTTCTATAAGTTGCTTTAGATCAACAGGCATAAAAGTTGGGGTAAATGTTTGTTTTTCGTATTATTATAGCAAAAAACCGCATTTGAGGCTTGTGTGAGGTATTGACAAATATGAATAATGGTTGAATGGCTGGATGGCTGAATGGTTCGCAAGCGTGCAACACGCTTTGTGTCACTTTAGTAGCCATTTAACCATTCAGCCATTTAGCCATCGCTAAATTCTATGATAAACTAAACCCAAATCTTACTTTTATTATATGAACATCCAACATTTCGAAAAAGGACTCACTTACTCCGATGAACAAGTGAAGCTTATTGCCCGTAAAGTGGGTAAATTGGCTACGTACTGCGAAAAAGTAAGAGATGAGGGTTCTTCGATTAGAATAGATTCGGAGGCGCGAAAAACTATAAAAGGACGTGACAGGATGAAAGTGTCAATTACCATTGAACTACCTGGCAAAGTACTCAGATCCTCTTCCAGAAAACCGGATCCGATGGAGGCTGTGGATAGAGCTATAGAGAAAGTCGCGCCGCAGATTAAGAAGTATAAGGCTAAAAGAATTAAAAAGGGGAGATGAATAATTTGTTATATCGGATGGTTGAATGGCTGAATGGCTGAATGGCTGAATGGTTCGCAAGCGAGTAGTGAGTTGTTACTTAGACAATTGCGAATAAGTGAGCTTAATATGCGTGTTAATGTCTTTTGGCAATGAATTTAGCATATTATTCAAATAGTCGAATTGTTCTTGTGTTACTAATTTCCTATATTTTGCTTTCTTATTCCAATCCAAGGATTCATATACTGACGCTCTGGAATAATAATAGAATTTGGCTTTATCATTTTTAGTCTGTCTCCCAAATCCTTCAGCAATATTGGCAGAGATTGAATCTACGGATCGAACAAATTGTTCACCTATAGTTTTTTGAGCAAAAATATCCCATTTTGAGGCCACATCCCAAACATAGTTCGAAAGGTCATGAGCTTTCTTATAAGAAATTATATCTTCTAGCTGCAAATACTTTGTCATAAGCCATTGAATTTGCCATATACCAAAAGTTATTTCAAATAAAAAAAGAGCAATTTTGCCTTCTCTTTAGAACCATTCAACCATTCAGCCATTCAGCCATTTATCATGTACAATACCCTCAATGAACAAATCACTTTCAACCATCTTCATCTGTGCAATTCTCACAGCATCATCAGCTTCCGCTCAGGAAACAGAACCAACAACTGTTGAACCTCTTACCCCCATCATCACCGGTCCCGAAGAAATAATGGTCGGACGAACTTTGGTTTTGGATGCATCCTCGAGCAAAGGCCTTGGTGAAGACACAAGTTACAGATGGTATGTGGAAGGAATCCCCCAGCCTGTCAGCAGAACAGTTGAAGTTGTTTACACACCGGAAAAGACCGGAACTATTCCTATCCGTTTGGTTATTGCAACAACTGTGGATGGTGAAAAATTAGAAGCAGAAACTCAGCGCGTTGTCGTTGTTTTTGAAAGGAAGATTGCACTTATTGCAGATTCTACGATTCCACAGGATAAGCTGATTCTGCATCAGGAAACCGCAGCTAACGAAGGGGTTTACTTGCGAGTTGTACAACCAGTCGGACCTACATTGCCAGTAAGTGCTGAAGAAGCGATTTTCAATGCTTTATCTGAACGAACCACAGCGCTTATAGGAGCCGAAGCAATTGTGCTTTGGACAGATGGGATCACAGGGCTCCAAGCTTTGACCCGGATGGCCGAATCGGACCCCAGCAGGACTGCTGGTATCGAGAATCAAACTTTGATAATGATTACAGATGGTAGTTTAAAGACCCTCGAAAGAACTTCTCGCGGTCCTTTCTCTGTACTAAAGCCTGACAAAATTTTGATTACCAGGAAAGAAGCTATTAATCCGCTGATCGCGGCTGACGATATGGAAACATTTAAAACAGAAATTGAACAACGTGATATCGATTTTCTTCTGATTGATGAAAGCACAACTAAAATCAGACCCTGGAATCTGCTATCGAGTCTGGTGAATTACATGCTTACTCACGGAGTTTCCAGTCAGATTGTAATCCTACTTCTGTTGCTTCCTGTAATCGCGATGATTATCGCGTTCTTTAAACAAGTTATTGGAATTACAACCTTCGGACTATATACACCATCTGTTGTAGCGCTAAGCTTTTTGGCTCTTGGATGGCAAATAGGACTTTTGTTCCTGCTATTTATTTTAGTTACAGGATATATAACCCGCGAACTACTCAGACGCTGGCGCCTCTTATATATACCTCGGGTCGCGATCGTGCTGACTGTAGTATCAATCACTCTCCTGCTCTTACTCGGCATCGGAGCCAAGCTGGGAATCACATTCGGACGCGACACGATTTTTATTCTCCTTATAATGTCCACACTTGCAGAAAGTTTCCTCACAATGAAAGCGGAGGAAGGACTACTTGGAGCCACAATTGGAATTGGTGAAACCATTTTGGCAGCACTCGTATGCGTATTCATAGTTTCACGCCCTGCGCTGCAGTCTTTCCTTCTTGCTTATCCAGAAGTAATTCTACTAACAATAATAATTAATGCTGCACTTGGTAAGTGGACGGGGTTGAGGGTTGTGGAATATTTTAGGTTTAGGGAGGTGTTTAAGCATTTAGAACAGGAGTAAAGCCTGACCTCACCCCAAGCCCCTCTCCTACTTCGTTATAAACTCAAATAATCCAGTAGATATTATTGATAAATCCAAGGTCCAGGAGAGGGGCTTACAAGGAAAATACGACAATATCGCTTGGCCTGATGCATATGCTAATAATAAGTGAAATTATAAAAAATTGTCCTTATTTCCCCCTTCTCCTGTTATTTATCACTTGCTCTCTTAAGCAAATAACTACATTATTCAACTTCAAAGTAGGAGAAGGGGGTCAGGGGGATGAGGTCAGGCACCTAATCGACTATACTTAACCCTAGATGAGCTTCAGGACTAGATTCAAATCCGGCCTCCTCGGCATGAATGCCCGCAATCTACTTTACGTAAAGCCGTTTAACCCCAAGAAAGCAATGGCTTTTGCGGATGATAAGCTAAAGACCAAAGCTTTTTTGATGGCACGCGGAATACCGGCTGCAAAGATTTTTGCAAGGCTGGAATCCCGCAGTCAGCTTAGACAATTTGATTTTAGGCAACTGCCTGACGAATGTGTTTTAAAACCCAACGCAGGTTTTGGGGGCGAAGGCATAATTGTTCTTAAAGGAAGAAATAAAGAGGGAAGATTTTTGAAAAATGGGAAAGAACCAATTTCAAATAAAGAACTAGAACAACATATCGAGGACATACTTGATGGAAAATTTTCTATGGGAGGCCATCGGGATACCGCGTTCTTTGAACAGATCCTAACTCCACATGACTGCTTTGCCAGATTCAGACCGGTTGGTCTGCCTGATATTCGCGTAATTGTATTCAATTTAGTCCCAGTTATGGCAATGATTAGAATTCCAACCAAAGAAAGCGATGGAAAAGCGAACATGCATCTGGGCGGAATTGGGATAGGAATTGACATAGCAAAAGGAGTCACAACTCATGCAGCTCAATATCACAGCACCATTACCGAGCTTCCCCACGGAGGATCGCCTTCTGGAATAGAAATCCCATACTGGGATAAGATTCTGGAAATATGCACAAACATTCAATATCTGACCAATATTGGATACTTAGCAGTAGATATTACAATTGATCAGAATATGGGACCGGCTCTTCTGGAAGTTAATGCACGTGCCGGGCTTATGGTA
Organism: uncultured Candidatus Peribacteria bacterium; assembly: GCA_964645805.1. Taxonomy (GTDB): domain Bacteria; phylum Patescibacteriota; class Gracilibacteria; order Peribacterales; family Peribacteraceae; genus UBA2144. Next base: position 4,985 of record CAZYBL010000041.1, read on the forward strand.
CAACTTGCTAATCTAACTCCTCTTAGAAGTAGACTCGAGAGGGTTAAAGGACTCAAAGTCGGTTCGCCGGAAAAAGGTATCCGAATGTGTAAAGATTTGTTTGGAGAAAAATCAAAACAAACTGATGTTCCAGGCGATGAAGGTAGCAGACGCGTGCTTGGCACTCATGAAACTATAGAAGTTACAGGGTCGGGTGAGACTATTTCTGTTCCATGTCTGATCTCACCTAGTAAAGAACGCACAATCTTCGCTCCCGAACTAATCGAAAAGCTGGTTGAAAAGGGTGCTGCCAAAGTTAAGGACAAAACTGAAGAAACTTACCGGGTCAAATTCACACTCGGTGGAGAAAAGATCCAGACTTTAGTTTCCAAGAGCGAAGTTGCATCCAAAGATGTGCAAGCAATCATTGGAAAACGCGATCTGGGACCATTCCTAATTGATCCTTCTAAAACCAAGGGTGAGAAACCTAAGGAATCCTCAGTTAAGACTGACCTTAGAGCAATGGATAACACTCTCGCCCAACTTGATCGCGAACTTTTGATCATTAAGCACCTAAAGCCTATCAATTTAGCTGAAGAAAGAATGAGGCTTAAGGAGGACCTCAGATACAATCCGACTTTTATCTATCCCGAAATTGAATTGGATTTGGATGATGCCGAGAAGAGACTCATGCAAAAAGTTCAAGATGACTCTGCATTGGGAAAACTTCTCGAAAAGAAACGAAAAGAACTTTTGAAACGAATTGTACTGCTCAGATCCAGAGGTAACGCAACTGAATTTACCGAAAGCTCCAAAGCGCTATTTGGAATGCCAACATCTAAACTGATTAAGTCAGCCGAAAGGCTTTTAAACAAACGCATAGCATGTGAATTACCTGAACCACAAGAAAACAAACTAAGCGCGGAAATTGTTAAAAAGAGATTCGAAGAAGTACTTGATAGCTATACCTTAGAAGACTGGAAAGTATCCATTCGACCAAAATTAGTTGCTGACTGTACAGTTGGAGGAAAAAATATTTACATTCGTGAAGGCGCGATTTTCGAGAGAGCTCACACAGAAGCACTTATTGCTCATGAAATTGAGACCCATGTCCTTACCTCCGAGAACGGAGACCATCAGCCTTACTCTTTGCTTAGAAGAGGATGCGCCGGATACATTGATACGCAAGAAGGCCTTGCAATTCATAACCAAAACAGAGTCCTCTCCCCTCATCATGAACGAAGGTTTAACGCCCCAAGGAATTTGGTAGGACTTGAATTTGGACTTAAGCATTCCTTTGCAGAAACTAGAGCTTTCTTTATGGAAGATCTTGGTTACACACCAGAAAAATCTTTGACTCAGACAATTGCAATCAAGCGTGGACTCTCTGATACATCTGAGGATGGAGGATTTACGAAAAGTGTTGTTTATTTCCGTGGATTTAAGGCAATTGAAAAGTTTATTAAGAATGGAGGAGATTTGATTCGTCTTTATGTGGGAAAAATAGCATTGGAAGATTTGGAGTTGGTTGAGGAGTTGCCGGAGTTGAGGGAGCCATTGCTTGTGCCGGAGTTTTTGCGTGAATAAACCAAAAACTTATTCATTTACTCCCAAGAAACCCTCTCAAGGCCAGGCACCCCCATCACCCAAGCCATCCCCTGCGCAAAAACAAACTCATTACCATCTCCACTTTCGAACCTGAACCATTCCTCCTCGGAGTCTCTAATCCATCTGCCATGATAAACACGACCTGACCTGAAGAAACTTGCTGCCCCCTCACCAAACGGATCTATATCCAGCCTCCCATACTCCCCCTCCCCATTAACCGGCATTTCCATAATAATAATATTCCTCGGCTGAGCTTTGGAGAGCACCCAACCGTTTGTCCTCTTGTACTTACCTGACGTCCGCTTAAACTCGAATCTAACATTGTGATCGATATTAAAGAAATTGACTCTAATTACACTTGCTCCCGATCCATTAGGCGCGCCTCCAATTTTATACGGTGGCCACACGGTTTCACTAGTCTCCTCCGGTAACAAATCCTCAACTGAGGATTTCCCGGTAAACAAATCATGAGGTGCAGGAATTCCAGGCAATCTGAAGAACTCTGAGTCATCCCGCATATCATCATCCAAATAAATACCATCTAGATTAAAAAGGCTCAGATCCCCTTCTATTCTTCTAATGGCATCTGGGCTTCCACCGGCGTGAATAAAGATATTAGTTAAAGGTAAAACAGAGTCTATGAAATACGGTCTAAGTGATCTAACCGGCCCGACTGTATCGGGCAAATCTTTAAGATCGTAAAGTGCTATGAAACGCGAGATTAATCCTTCCACCATATGCTCCTGGATCATTAATGCATCCTCTAACCCCTTATGAAACGGACGAGCATTCTCATGATTCTCAATTACAACTGATACGATTTTTCGACCTTTATTGGACTCAGGAATCATGCTGAGTTTTGATATTGCACTCGAAAATGGATCAGTGATCTCTAAATTAAGATTAGTTACTTCTTCTACAATTGGCGGTTTATTAATGTCAATAAAATTGGAACTAATTGGAATATGGGCTAATAAAAATACTCCAGTCGAAACGCTTATAATTAGAACAACGAATAGAAGGGAGCGTTCGATTATAGACATAGAGAAAATTATCAATTATCAATTATCAATTATCAATTATTTCTCTTCTTTCTTCTCGCCTTCGCGCGGGGGTGCTTCTCGGGGGGGGGGGGGGGGGG
>CAZYBL010000041.1:7722-10063 GCA_964645805.1 uncultured Candidatus Peribacteria bacterium
TCTTTCTTCTCGCCTCCCCCCCCTTTAACTTCTCCTTCAGCTGTTGCACCCTCCTCCCCCTCAGCAACCTCTCCCTCTTCTCCCTCAGCGGCCTCCCCCTCTTCACCTTCAGCCGGAGCAACCTCAACCACCTCTTCCTTCCTAGGTTCTTGCACTGTAGCAATTACATTCCCCGGATCATCCATAATTGTAACGCCATCCGGAACTTGAATCGCAGAGATATGCAAAGCATCACCAAATTCTACTAATGACTCGATGCTGGCAATAAGCTCATGAGGAAGATTTGTTGGAAGACACTTAACTTTAACCGTATTCATCGGAGAAATGAGGATGCCTCCCAATTCTTTGACTGCAGGAGATTCTCCTTCGAGTGTTATAGGAATATCCGCTTCAATCTCTTTCTTCATATCAACCGCATAGAAATCTACGTGAATAATTTTGTCTGTTACAGGATCAAAATCTATGTCATGGAAAATAACCGGGACTTTTTTACCGGCAGCATCCAGATCTACCAATGTGCTTTTTCCGGCTAGAGCATAAGCCTTTAAAATCTCTCCATGAGTGCATTCTAGAGCAGTATTTTCCACATCATTCCCGTACAAAACACAGGGAACTCTGCCCTCTTTTTTAAGAGCATTTGGCTTTTTGTCCTTAGTTCTAGCCGCTGCGGAAAGGGATACCATGTCCATTTGTCCAAGGGAGGCTACGGAATATGAGGCTGATGGTCAATGAAAAAGGTAATTTTGTTGCAGTTTAACATGCACCGAGTGAGTAGTGTGTAGTGTGTAGTATGCTTCGAAGCTTGATATTGTCATTCTTGCAATTAACACAGAAACAGCTATTTACCCACTACCCACTACACACTCATCAAGACACCCCCCACTTCCAAAAATACTTAACTGCACTCACTATGTGTATCCTCCCCGTTTTCTTGGTAAACATGTGTCTGAATTTGGAGCCACTTAAGCGCTGCGCGCCATCTCTAGCTTCAACTTGAGGATAATAGTGAACCCTTTTTCCGGACCTCCAGCACTTTCTGCAAAGATCAGTGTCTTCCAGGAACAGGAAGTATCTTTGATCGAACCCTCCCAGTTCATCAAACAATGATCTTTTCATAAGCATAAATGCACCAACAACCCAATCAATATCACGTGGCCTTAAGGACTTAACATCATGCTGCAGATACTTTTTAAGCCTCTCTTTAAATATGTGCTTGAGGAATGTTCGCTTGATTATTAGATCAACAATTGTCGGGAATGTCCTGTATGAATCCCTGACTGTTCCATCCGGGAAAACCAGACTCGGAGCAATTATTCCGATAGATGGATCTGACTCAAGTACTTTAATCAGTCTTTCAATCGCATCTGGTTCTGGCTCAGTATCCGGATTCAAAAATAAAATATATTCCCCTGTTGCATATTTAACTGCGTAATTATTGCCCGACGCAAAGCCCAGGTTTTTCGGGACTTCAATTATTCTTACTTTATCTAAACCTTCCAGACGAGCTTGAAGAATTCCAATAGTGTCGTTGTCAGAATGATTATCAACAACGAATATTTCTATCTTGTCTGCAATGGTTTGCTTAAGAAGGTTTTTTGCACAGCTGACCGCATTAAGCGGCGTGCGATAATTCAGAATAAGTACAGAAACGAGAGGTTCCATAGGATATAATCCTAACATGTCCATTAAAGATCTCAAGAAACGGGTAACGAAAGCTCCAGAATCCCCCGGCATATATAAATGGATGGATAAGAACGGCAATGTGATTTACATAGGTAAGGCGAAGAATCTGAAAAATCGTCTTAAGTCTTATATTCAAGAACCTGACCCCAAAGGGGTCCCCCTTGGGGACAAGACTTCAGGCCCATGGAAGATGATGCTCTACAAACAAATTGCAGACTTTGATGTAACTGTAACTAATACTGAGCTCGAGGCATTGGTTCTGGAAACTAATCTGATTAAAGAGAACAAGCCTAAGTACAACGTTTTGATGAAAGATGGTAAGAGTTATTTGTATGTTCAAATTAGTAAAGATCCTTATCCAGTTGTGGAAGTTGTCCGAAAGGGAGTTGAACCTAATACAATTGGGTTCGGTCCGTTTACAGGAAAGATGGATATAAGAAAGACTCTTGATATGTTGCATGCGATTTATCCTTTTAAAGCGTGTAGGAAGTCACTGGATTCTTTAAACAGATCAACCGCGCCTGACGGCGAACCCTGTTTGGAGGAACAAATCGGTGAATGTTGTGGTCTTTGCAAAGGTAAACTTACGCAGGAGGAATATTCAGAGAGAATTAATTTTGTTATCGACTTTCTTAAAGGTAATCGCAAACCGACGATC
>CAZYBL010000042.1:0-9935 GCA_964645805.1 uncultured Candidatus Peribacteria bacterium
CACCAATGCTCATTCTGGAAGGGTGGCTGAGTGGTCGAAAGCGACGGTCTTGAAAACCGTTGAGCCCGCAAGGGTTCCGTGGGTTCGAATCCCACCCCTTCCGCCAATAATAGCCAAATATGAGCAGCATGGTGCGGGGTCGAGCAAAACCGTTATACCGTTTACGCGGTATCGAGGGTTCGAATCCCTCTCCCTCCGCCATAGGATCGCAGATTACGCAGATTAATCAGTGGTTCAGACAGGAGCATGAGCTGCTTTATGTCGACACCTAAATCTTCGATTGTGTGCCTATCAAGTTCAGCTACTTGGGATGCTGTGTATGATTTCATTTTATTTGTGGCGGTTGCCATGTCTTATAGCAAAATAGACAATTGCAACAGCAACTGCCAGTAGGCCCATTGTAAAATAATACAGCGTAAGGTTGTCGATTTGTAAATTCATGATCTTTCGCGGGAAACGAGCAAGGACATTATCCAGAAGAATAGAGAAAATATCAATCCAAAGAATGCTTTGCTGGGGTCAAATTTATCGATAATAAAAGGTACAACTACTCCAGCGGAGCAAATAGAACCAATATCCGCCAGTATGTCAGCGAATTTCCGGAGTAGTGCATCAGTTAATAACATGGGTGTACCATCGTACATTTCTTGAATTAGTTGGTCAAGTGTTAAATTTTCATGTGTTTTAGCTTTTTCTTCAGATCATCGTTAGTCGGAAGCTTGTCAATTGGACAGGATTTGCCACCCCAATAATCACGCAAACTTTCCAGGTAACCGTTCTCATTGATTAGTTTTTGGACAAAGTCATGTGCTTTTTCTGCGTGCTTGCTGTGATAAACATTAGTCGTTAGTTCATGTATTGCAGTTACAAATGCATCTTCGCCTCCGCATATATCTGTACGCGCTTCATCTTCTATAGCATCGATGAATGATTCAACGTCGAGGCCAGCAAAAAGTTTAAGCTCATCTGCTTTTGCTGACGGGAAGTAGTGGTTTAATCCAAGTCTCCTAAGTGAACAGGGGAGTGCGAAGTCTGCAATGATGTCAGCGACTAATGTAGCAAGTCCTCCATCTATATTATGATCTTCCACAACAATCAGATGACCAGTCTCCAGTGCAGCTTGGATAATTGCAGATGAATCAATTGGTCTTACAGAGCTTACGTTTAGAACTCGGACATTAATTTTTTGCGATAATCCCAAAGCCTTTTCTGCCGCTTTAATCGCGTCATGGACGCTAATTCCTGTAGTTATGATTGTCACATGGTCAGAAGTATCTCCGTTTCCTCTTATTAGATCTGTCTTACCATCGAATACATAATCAGGTCCATAGATAATTTCTCCGTCAGGAGTTTTTAGTTGCTCGTGTGAAGTGCGTGGGAAAAATGTGAAAACACTTTCATGTCCTTCCGCAATTATTTCCATTGCGCGCTCGGCCATTGCGCCCGCCTGATTTGAATCTGCTGTCATCCAGACTTGAGTATGGTGATAGGGGAGTGTGAAGTAGCTTTGTTCCTGGTGAGTTTCACCGTCTTCTCCAACCGAAGTTCCTGCGTGAGTTCCGTCATTAATTATTCCGCATCGCGTGTGTCCGCAATTAATATCAATTAATCTTGCATTGGCACGCGCTTCGTTGGTTGCAAATGCTGCAAAGGTGTAAGTAACAGGTAGTAATCCGGTTTGACGCAGGCCTGCTGCCATCATATACATGTTCGCTTCTGCCACTCCCACATTAATTACCCTATCAGGGAATTCAGCCTCAACTTTGTTAAATCCTCCGCTTCCGGCTAAGTCCGCATGAAGTACCAAAATACGATCATCCACCTTCATTAAATTCTTTATATGCACTGCACCGAAGTCTTTTCGTGCTGCACCGGGTTCTGAGGTTATGGTGCGGTTGTAAGTCGCTGGTCGCTTGTCGCTAGTCACTGGTTCTTTGTTTTTTGACGAGCGACTAGTGACCAGTGACCAGTGACCCCTTGAAATATCAAAATCAATCGGAATATCCGTTTGCACCGACTCCCCAGATTCATATCTCTCCTTTTCTTTCTTCCTATACTTCTCATACTCTTTAACTGCTTCATCAAGCGGCATCAATTTACTCAAAGCTTGCTCAGCCTCTTCCTCAGAAAGCGGAGCACCATGATAATTTTTAGATCCGGTATCCGACCCTTCTTCCATAAAGTCGATGCCATGACCCATGGTTGTGTAGTAGCAGATGAAGATAGGCCTACCTCTTTTCTTTAATGATTTTTGCTTTGTGTGTCGCTGGTCGCTGGTCGCTGGTCGCTTGTCCAGTGACGAGTGACTAGTGACTAGTGACCCCCCGGATTTCATCAACTCATCCACTTTATCCAGTGCCGCTTCAACCTGCCCCAAATCATTCCCATTTTCAACTTCAATAACATGCCAACCGGCAGCGTGTGCGATTGAAGCAAAGTCTGCCCAAACAGTTTTACTTGGCATGTCATCTAATTGCATGTCGTTAAAGTCCCCATGCACTATCAGATTATCTGTCTTTAGATGTGCTGCTAATCGGAATGCTTCCATTATTTGCCCTTCCTGACCATCGCCATCAGCCATTAAAACGTCAACCAACCCCGGTTTTTTCTTATACTTAAGCCCAAAAGCGACTCCCAGCGCATTGGAGACCCCTTTGCCCAAAGGACCTGTTCCAAATGGAGTATCGCCAACTCCTGCCTCTATATGCCCAGGCAGACCGTCAGGAGTCCTGAAAGCGTCGATTATTGCCTGTGGTGATTGAAAATGAGGATTGCCCTTATCGCGTCCAAAGCAATATTGGAGTCCGTAACTTAAGAGTGATAGATGCCCTGCACTCATTCTATAGGGTTGATCTACGTGAGGGTTTCTTCTTTTGTGAACAGCATAACTAAATGTGAATGCGGAGAGTGGTCCGCCGGGATGACCTGATTTGTGTTTGAGTGGAGCCTGGATTATCAGGTGTCTTTGAATCGTGTGTGCAAGATCATATGCCTTTTTTTCATCATCAGAAAGTTTCTTTCCGTCGTCTGAACCAATCCAAACATGTTCGCCAGGAGTTGAAGATTTAAGAACTCTTTTACAAGACTCTGAGGCATTTTTTAGTGCGTTAATCTCAGGACGTTTCAAAGGTTTAAATGGGAAGAAGTAAACAGATTGTACGTTTCTATTTATTCGAGGTAAAGGATGCTTTTAATAAGAATGCAATACCAATAAAAATCAAGAAAACCTTATTGACCGACCTTGAGAGCATAAGTAGCCTACACCGGTCGAAATTCAATTTTGTCCGTTTCCTTATATGTATGCACCAGGCAAAGCCTAAGTACAAAGCACCGATAATCGGTATGAACATTTCAGCAATAATACTACTAAGCCTCGTAATGCTTACATTGGGTTAAGGACTCGACGGAACGAGATCAAAGGAACTAAGGGTAGGCCCCCTTGGTTGCTTTGATCATGAATTTTGGTTTTTGATTATGTTTTTAGAAAAGGGGTGGGTCACTGGTCACTTGTCACTGGTCAAACTTCTGATCGTGATTTTCTTTTACTTTTATAAAGATATCGCATCAAGTTTGATATTTGAGAAGTAATTGTATTTGTTTTCTTGGCAAGATCATCAAATTCATCTTTGGAGATGTAATTCTTATCGAGGGCATAATATAAATGAGATCTTACCTCAGAAGCAGATCGCTTTGCATATCCTAGAAATTTGGCGAATTCAATATCTGATTTGGAGTCATTACCTTCTGCAATATTAGCCATTATCGAGTTGGTTGCGCTGGTTATTTGGTCGATCCATCTTCTATCTCTTTGTACATGGGCACGTTCACATATTTGATGGATGAGTTTATTAAGCTCTCTAGCTTCTTGCCATGCCTTAATATCTTCAAATTTTGCGAATGCCATAAGCCCACCAATGTACAGTATTTTTGTTGTATGACAACCATTTCTAAGCAATTTTGACCAGTGACCAGCGACTAGTGACCAGTGACTCTCTGTATAACCATCATCTTCTTTTTGCCTGATTCTATATTTTCTTTAGTTCCCGCCCAATCGTGAATTGCATTAATCAAAACCTCATAACCATACTTATACCCATTACCCCTTTTGGTTCCGGGATCATTTGTAATAAAGTAGGGAGTCCCGATCAGAGGCTCGTTAAAACCTTTAATAACTAACATGTGATACCAAGGCCCTTCTCCGGAGAAGTAAGGATTACCCAGAGTACGTCCTGCAGCAGGAACAATTATTGGATTTCCTTTTAAAAGTTCTTCTTTGATCCTTTCTGGAGTGACTTGGTTGATCACAAAATTTGTACAGTCTTTGTAGTATTCACATCCGATCATCATCAATTCTTCCAATGTAACATCCTCAGCATATCCATTCTCTTCCTCCCATTTTACAAGGTCCAGAATCTCTTTATCGGCAATCTCTGGCGTCAATTCCTCTCCAATTAAAAAGTAATGCCCCATAATGAGCGCCATCTCTTCACATGCTTCCTGATACGGATCATCCCAGTTTGCGTGTGGGGCTTGGGGGGAGAAGGGGACTTCCAGGAGAATCTTGGATGGCTGTAGCTCTGAATTCTTGCAGGAAAGAATCAGAGGAAGCAGAAGAAGCAGAGGAATCAGAAGAGTATTTTTCATTACACAATTCGAAGTATTTACTTTAAAAGAGTACCATTCTTTGAGATAATTCGAGACGGGAATCCTCTGATTCTTCTGATTCCTCTTTATCTTCTGATTCTTATTCTTATGAAAATCTTCATCGACACCGCAAACTTAGACGAAGTTTCCGAGGTTGCCTCGTGGGGCATTTTGGACGGAGTTACAACTAATCCTTCTTTGGTTGCAAAGGAAGGCAAAGATTTCAAGAAGACTGTTCTAAAGATGTGTGAATATGTCCCCGAAGTTTCGGCCCAAGTTACCGCAACTGACTTTGAAGGAATGAGTAAGCAGGTAGAGGAATATTCCAGTTGGCACAAGCATGTAGTGGTCAAAGTCCCTATGGTCAAAGACGGCCTTAAGACAATTGCTTACTGCAAAGAGAAGGGGATCAAGACAAACTGCACACTCGTCTTTTCCGCTAACCAGGCAGTACTTGCGGCTAAAGCTGGAGCTACTATGATCAGTCCGTTCATTGGTAGGCTGGATGATGCGGGGCAGGATGGGATGGGGCTAATCGCAGAGATCATGTCGATCTGGAATAATTATGATTTCGAGACGGAAGTCCTGGTCGCCTCAACCCGCCATCCACGTCATATAGTGGAAGCTGCTGAACTCGGAGCTCATATATGTACTATTCCATTTAAGGTCTTAGAAAAGATGCCGGTTCATCCTTTGACTACTGCGGGGTTGAAAAAATTCCTTGAAGATTGGGAGGGGTGTGTAGGAAAGGTGTGAATTATATTTGGTGTATTGGGGGTCACTAGTCACTTGTCACTGGTCGTTTGTAAGCCCTGGGATCGTGTCTTTCTTTTGCTGTTGTAAAGGTATCTAATTAAATTTGATAACTGAGATGCAATAATGTTTGTTTTGTGCACAAGATTATTAAACTCTTCTTTTAAAATGTAATTTTTGTCATAAGCATAATACAAGTGTGATCTAACTTCTGATGCAGAACGTTTGGCGTAACCTAGGAACTTTGCGAATTCAACATCCGACTTAGCGTCATTTCCTTCAGCGATATTTGCCATTATTGAATTGCAGGCTCTCGTTATTTGATCTATCCAATTTCTGTCTCTTTGTATATTTGCGCGCTCGCATATTTGATGGATATATTGATTAAGAATTCTAGCCTCTTGCCATGCTTTTATGTCTTCAAATTTTGCGAATGCCATAAGCTGGCCAGGATACCAAAGTAATTAATAAGTGGCAATTATTTGTTGAATTTTGTTGACCAGTGACCAGCGACAAGCGACCCCTAGAGCTTGGCATAATTTAGTACTAAACTGTACGCAACGTGTACGCCAACTTCACAGCATCAGATGTTCTTTCTCGCCTTGGTAGCTCCATGGATGGACTTAAAGGTGCTGAGGTAAATAAGAGGAGAGCGGAATTTGGATTTAATGTATTGCCACACAAAAAAAAATCACTAATTATTTTATTCCTGCGTCAGTTCCATGATGTTCTTGTATACATACTGATAGCGGCGCTTGCCATATCCATTGTTATGCCTTTCCTTGAAGGGCACGAACTTACTTTCGAGAGTTTCCTTGATGCGATTGTAATTGGTGCAATTTTGATCTTGAATGCAGTGCTTGGGTTTGTTCAGGAATTTAAAGCAGAGGAGGCTATAAAGATGCTTCAGAAGTTAACCGCACCGCACGTAAGGGTCAGACGCAATGGAGGAGAGAAGATAATCGAATCACGTGAGTTGGTACCGGGAGATATAGTGATCATTGAGGCGGGGGATATGATTTCGGCGGACGGAAGAATTATTACTCTCTCTCATTTAAGGGTTAATGAATCAAGCCTTACAGGTGAGCATGAAGCAGTATCTAAGGGAGTTAAAATAATCAGGGGAAAGCAGCCGCTGGCTGAGCAACATAATATGGTTTTCAGAGGAACGCTGGTTACACGTGGATCAGGTGAATATATAGTTACTGCAACGGGTTTAAGTACAGAGATTGGAAAGATTGCAAAGCTTGTTTCCGAGACCGAATTCCCCGAGACTCCGCTTCAGGGAAGGATGAAGAAGCTTGGGAAACTGTTGGGACTCGTTGTCCTTGCCTTATGTTTCGTTGTAATTGGAATAGGTTATGCTCAGGCTTTACCATTTATGGCGATACTTCTGATTGGAGTAAGCCTGGCAGTTTCAGCTGTCCCGGAAGGTTTGCCTGCGGTTGTTACTGTTTGTTTGGCCTTGGGTGTTAGAAGAATGGTTAGTAAAAATGCATTGGTAAGAAGATTAGATTCACTTGAAACACTCGGAGCAGTTACAGTTATTTGTGCCGATAAGACGGGGACTATCACGGAGAATAAGATGAAAGTGACTCAGGTTTGGATGGAAGGAGGAGGTAAGCAGGGCGATGAAATGATGATGGCGCAGGTAGTGGGTTCATGTAACAGGGCACAATGGCCGAACTTAGGTGATCCGACGGAGCTGGGGCTTCTGGGGTATGCGAGAAGAAAGAAGGTGGAGAGATTAAATATAGATAATGAGGAAGTTCCTTTTACATCCGAAAGTAAGTACATGCAGACGCGCCACGGAAGAAAATCATTTCTTAAAGGTGCTCCCGAAGTAATTGTTAAACTATGTGATGATGTTAATAAGAGAGAGGTACTCGAGAAAAATGAAGAGTTTGCCAGAAAAGGTCTGAGAGTTTTGGCTGCAGCCGTTAAGGAGAATGGTAAAACTAAATTCTTAGGACTTGCCGCAATGGAAGATCCTCCGCGCGAAGGAGTTAAGGAGGCGATAGCTGATGCAAATTCTGCAGGGATTAGGACGATCATGATCACCGGAGATAATATTGTTACAGCAAAAGCGATTGCCACCCAGGTTGGTATAGAAGGAGATGCAATGCTTGGGGATGAGATGGCAACGCTTGAAAAGAAGGATCTTAAGAAGCATCTTAAACATACATCAATATTTGCACGCGTATCGCCAGCTCACAAATTAAAGATACTCGAAGCATTGCAGAGCAAAGGTGAAATTGTCGCAATGTCCGGTGATGGAGTGAATGATGCACCGGCACTAAAAGGATCACACGTTGGGATTGCGATGGGTAAGAACGGGACCGAGGTTGCACGCGAGGCTGCGAGTATAGTTTTGGCTGATGATCATTACTCAACTATTGTGAATGCAATAAGAGAAGGGAGAAGAATCTATGACAATATTAAGAAGTTCATTGTTTACTTACTCAGAGCAAACTTCGACGAACTACTGCTAATCATGACAGTTTTAGTTTTAGGAATGCCGCTCCCATATCTTCCTATTCACATTCTATGGATTAACCTGATGACGGATGGACTGCCTGCGCTAGCTCTTGGTATGGAAAAAGCTGAAGCTGATATTATGAATCGTCCCCCCAGAAATCCTAAAGAACATTTGCTCAGCGGTGAATGGGGAAGGTTAGTTGTTGCAGGACTTCTCGCATTCGCAATGGCCTTTGTTTTCTTCCTTTGGCAAATAAGCAGGGGAGTGGAACTTACAGAAGCGCGGACCACAACATTTACGCTCGCAATTCTTTTTGAATTATTCCTCGCATTCAACATCCGCTCCAGGCGACCTATTTGGCAGATTGGAGTATTTAGTAATAAATGGTTAGTAGGAGCAGTTATGGTTCCTCTAGTTCTGCATCTAATTCTTCTTTACACCCCACTCTCGGTGTTCTTCAGACTAGTCCCGCTTGAGCTCAGCCAGTGGGGACTGGTTGCACTTCTCGCATTCTTAGGGTTCGCATTCTTTGAATTGTTAAAAGTGATTCCTTGTAAGAATAGGGTTTAACAGAAGATTATTTATTTTCGTCCATTCCCTTCAAGTTTTCTTTGGCATTTTATACATGTATTTGCGCACATAAGTGTTTGTAATCTTGCTATTCCAATATTTGTTCCACATTCAGAGCATACTCCGTACAATCCTTCTCTAAACCTTTCTAAGGCTGCAGTGATTTGTTGGAGCTCGTCAAACTCATGTGGCCTTTCATTGTTTTCGCAGTGAACATTGCCCCCATCACCTTCATGAACATTTGTTCTATCGGTGTCTGGCATAAGATCGTCTAGACCCATACCTTCTCTTATTTGAGCATTTCTTTCTAAAAGTCTTTGCTTTATTGCTTGCAAATGATCTTCCCTTGTAGGCCTTTTTTTCGCCTTTGACGACTCAATGCTTTTATTCATTGTTGGCCCATTCTATTTATATCTATTTGTGTGTCAAATATTTAAACGATTAAAACTGGCCTGCCAGCCGAAGACCCCGGCTTGCCGGGGCGAAGGCTGGCGGAGAGGGAGGGATTCGAACCCTCGGACCCTTTACAGGGTCAACACATTAGCAGTGTGCCCCATTCGACCACTCTGGCACCTCTCCTCGGTTTGATTATAAAACTAAAAACCAAAAACCGGAAACCAAAAACCTCTAAACCTGTGAACCTCTTAACCTCCCAACCTATTTCAAAACAAACAACTCCGGCCCTATTCCAGCGACTTATAGAAATCTTCATAGCTAATCTTCATTCGCTCAATAAATTCCCACATTATTTGCCATGGTATAGATTCAGTACTTTCCATGCGTCTGGATACTGTATCCTTTTGCGGTCCGTTTACAGATGTATGAAGTGTGACAGAAGAATGAGAGCCTTTACCTTGAGTGGTTTGCTCTACGGTTCCAAATATTTTCAGATGGTCAATAATCCAGTCTAGGCTGGGAACTCTCTGACCGATTTTGTTTCTTATCATTCTTCTCCAGTATTTATCGTCCTTAACTTCATTATCTGTTTCTGTAACACTCTCCTCTTGTTTTTCTGATAGTGTCAAGCTGGACCATTCACCGAAAGTTTTTAGTCTGGACTCTTTAAGCACTGCTTTAGTTTTCTCTGCGTCATGAATGGATGCTCCCGAGGCTTCGGAATAATTTTGAGCGTACTTGGATCGGATTATCAGATACAAGCAGCCGTCACTGCTTTCAAGGAGTACAATCGGTCCCATTTTGGATACTTGAGCGAACACAGTTGGGTGTTTTTCCCATATCGAGCATAGATCTGTATTTAAAGTATGGTCAGCGCCCCGGATAATTTCACTCGTTGTGTCATGCTCGCCAATTTGGGGAGCTGGAGCAAGTCTTGCGCAATCATCCAAACCTCTTAGCCTAAGGTCGCTATCGAGCGAACATCCAAATGCATTTGGAACATCAAATTTATCTTCTTCTGTTTTTCTGAGTAGAGGATTGCTATAACCAATAATTAGTCCGGTTAATTCTTCTTCATCAAAGGAAAGAGCCA
>CAZYBL010000043.1:0-9899 GCA_964645805.1 uncultured Candidatus Peribacteria bacterium
GATATGCTTACGATCAAAAAAGAGAAAGGAAAATTAGATGGAATAACAGTTACAATGGTTGGTGATCTTAAATTTGGGCGCACAGTTCATTCACTTAGTTTCCTATTAGGACTTTATAATAACGTTAAATTCACATTAGTTGCTCCTAAGGAATTGCCAATGCCGGAAAAGGTCACAAGCTTTTTCAAGGAGAAAAATATTGAATATACGGAAACCGAAAATCTGGAAGACGGATTAGATAATGACATTATTTATATGACTCGTGTTCAGGAAGAACGGTTTGAAGATAAGGCAGAGTTTGAAAGGCTAAAGCTTAAGTACATTCTTAAAAGAGAGCACGTCGAAGGTCGTGATATAACAGTAATGCACCCACTTCCTCGCATTGGTGAGATTGATACTGGTGTTGATGAACTTCCTAATGCGGCATACTTCCGTCAGGCGAATAATGGGGTTACGTTGAGGATGGCATTACTTGCAATGTTACTGAATAAGGCATGATTATTCGGACGTCGGATGTGGGACGTAAGACGTCGGGTAGTAAATTTATAAATTTTCGACGTCCGAGGTCCGCTGTCTGACGTCCGAATTTGTGCTACATTAAACGCTGAAAAATGGAAAATTTCATAACATTCCCAGGCCTAATAGACTGTCACGTCCACTTCCGTGAACCAGGCTTCCCGGACAAAGCTACCATGGCTTCCGAGTCAGCTGCAGCCAAAGCTGGAGGAGTGTTCACGGTCTGCGATATGCCGAATACAAATCCTCCGACAACTTCGGTTGAAGCATTTAAGGACAAAGTTGAACGCGCATCAAAGATTAAAGATGTTGATATCAGGTTTTTCTTTGGGATTACGGCGAGCGAGCATGTTGAGGAGTTTAAAAAAGTAATTAATGATGATGAATTGCGAAAAAAATGTCCGGGAGCCAAAGTTTTCTTCGATCATTCAACCGGAGATATGGGGACGGGCAAAGAAGTATTAGAAGAAGCATTCAAAACCTGCGCCGAGCTTGGGGTTCCTTTAGTCGCGCATTGTGAGGATGCGGAAATAAATAACAAATCCGAAGTCGCAAATGCAGAATGCAGGGAAGTATCCCTGCATTCTGTTATTAGGCCGGTTGAATCCGAAGTAAAAGCAATTGAGGATGCAATTGGATTTGCAAAAACTTATGGGACTCACCTGCACGTCGCTCATCTCTCAACAGGAGGAGGGCTTGAGCTTGTTAAAAAAGCAAAAGAATCAGGGGTCAAAGTCACCTGCGAAGTTGCTCCACATCATTTGTTTTTAACAGAGGACAATTATCACTCGCTGGGAACTCTGGCAAAAATGAATCCTCCGGTCAGGTCAAAAGCAGATCAGGAAGCTCTGTGGTCAGGGATATCTGACAGAATAATTGACTGCATTTCTACCGATCACGCACCACACACATTAAATGAAAAACGTGAAGGTTTCCCACTGCAGGCACCAAGTGGTGTGCCGGGGGTTGAAACAATGCTTCCGTTGTTGTTTACCGTGGCGTCGGGGGTGACGATTGAGAATGAACATGGTCCTTCGGACCTTTCAACAATCAACTTTAAATATGAGGATATAATTAGATTGTGTTTTGAGAATCCAAATAAAATCTTCAATCTGGGAGCATCAGATGAGCCTAGAATAAAAATTGATCCGTCAGTTAAATGGGTGATTAGGGCTAAAAATTTGCATTACAAGTGCGGTTGGACACCGTATGAGAATTGGGAAGTCTTAGGAAAGATTACCAATATCTAATGCGGATGGCCTGCCACGATCAGTTGTGACTGACATGGCCTGTCGGCTGCTACTAAATTCTATGTTGATCAATAACGGCGTACCCTCTCCCGTAGGGAGAGGGCTAGGGAGAGGGGTCAGGAAATTCGTTTCACCCCTCTCCCAGACCCTCCCCCTTTGGGGGAGGGTGTATGCAACAAATCAAGTTGATATTATTAATGCAACAAATCTATTTCAATTGAGGGGTGGTGGGGAAGATTGTTTAACCTTCCCAGGTGAAGAAGTGAGATTTAGGCCTGGCAGATGTATCGTATTTATCAAGGGTGGGTATAGCAGGACAAAGATCAAGACAGCTATTCTGAGCGTCTTTTACAAGCCCGTGGTGCGTAAATCCATGATTTTTATAAAGTCTGACCAGCTCTTCTGATGTGCAAGAAAAAATCTTAGCCCCTTCACTTTCAGCTCTTTGTTTAGCTCCATCAAAAAGGAATCTGCCAATACCATTTCTTGTGTAAGCTGACCAAAGTGTTCCAAATTCCATCCACCCTTTACCATTTGGCAAAAGTGAAAAACCTCCAAGGGGTGAGCTTTTCACACGAAGCATGTAAAAGTTTTTCAAAACCTGTTCCCACTCTTCATCAGTTCTTTTTCGCCAAACTGTAGAATTGATACAGTATTGAAGAATAACTTCTTTTAGAATTTCATGTTCTATATTTTTGATTGGTTCCAACTCAAGTGCATCATCATAAACACAAAGAGTACCAGCTCCTTTCCAATTTCTTAATTCCTCTGCAATTCGTTTCGCGCTCGTCATAGCAATCTTCTTTGCTGTCCTGAGCATGTCTCCCGTGTTTCTTAACTTCTTGTGCATTCCTCCATCAACTTGTATATCTTCATCTTGGCCATCCAGAATATTGGGGATTCTGCTGTCAAGAAGTAAAGATACGATTTCATGTCTTGTATTAAGTACACCTCCAGTTGGCGTAACAAAAACAACTTCCTCAATCAAGCCTTCCATCTGCTGGTTAACGCATGCGAGTATGTCGTCAGTATTAATATTCCGATTTTCTGGATTGCTGGATAAAAATCCTGCGATAGTCAATTTATTATTCGCGGCCTCTTCGAGTCCATTGATCCAGAATGGAGTACCAACATGACCGAGGTCGGGTTTTGGCTGCGGGAGACATATAACTTGTTCAGGCTCAATAAAATTTGCGTTGGGGAAAACCTGTGCCAACTTTTGTCTTAATTCTCTGTAGGCTGGTATTACTGCATCATTCAATACATGGTCAGTTGTTACACCTACTCCGTTCTCCATTGATCTGGGCTCATCATGTTTAATATTCCAATGATGATTTATCTGTGGTTTTCCACCGTAGAGCAAAAGAACCCGTATATCTTTCTCTGTTAGTTTATTTATGCTTCCTACTACATCACCTAGTTTTTCTGCCACAAGCTCACTGCCGCTAACCTTGATGGTCACTAATTTTCCTCTATATAGTGCTTCATAAGCAGCCTCCGATTTGGGTAAATGTGAGAGCATAAAGTGGAGGGATTTTAGTGAAAAATTGACAAAAAGCAAGGGTTGTAGCACGGTGTAATGGCTTGTTCCCCCCTTGGGGGGAACGTCAAACATCCCTAGTTTGAGCGGAAAAGTAGGAGAGGGCTAAAGTTTTTTTTGAGAATGGGTTGACCAAGATTTTTGGAGTGCCACCATAAACTGCCGAGCCCACCACCCAAGCGTCTTCCCACCCCGTGGGGGGAGGGTGTATTTATATGGCTTGAATTACTCGCAAATTTCATCCACCAATCTCTCCATAGAATCCAAAACAATATCCGCATCTTTTTTTGTCATCTTTGGTGAATAATTAGGACGATAAACCAGACAAGATGTCATTCCAGCATTTTTGGCAGCCTCGGCATCAAATAATTGATCACCTATGTACATGCATTTGTTCGGATCAACATTCAATCTTTCGGCTGCCATCAAAAGTCCATCTGGCTTTGGCTTTCCATTTGGCCGAAAATCTTCACATGCAATGATGGTTTCGAATAGATCACGAACCGGAATTCGTTTATTTATTGCATCAACATACATATGCCATGACCCGGTCATAATTCCTCGTGGAAGATCGGGCGACATTGCATCGATTAGTTTTTTTCCGTCTGGAAACCACTCAATCTTTGTACTTAGAAGATGCATGTAGTGTTCATCGCGAATTTTTCTCATAGTTTTTTCATCTTTTTCTATTTTAAACATCTTAAGCACTTCACCAGTATGAATATTTTTATTGTATATGTACTGGAATTCTTCTTTAGACATATCCACTCCCACTTCACGCATCATGTATAAAGATGCCTCTTCGTAAAGACCTATGGAGTCAATTAAAGTACCGTCTAGGTCGAAGATGATTGCTGCGTATTTCATAATTAAACTTCAATAACAATCGGAATAATCATCCCACTTCGCTCCTTCGGAGCTACGCGGGACGAGAAGTGGTAGTAGTTAGAAAACATAGTTAGACTTCAATTACTATAGGAATAATCATCGGCTTTCTATTAAGCTTCCTATCAAAAAACCTAAACAATGCTCCATTAACGGCTCTCTTCAAATCCTTTCTATCAGTCTCACCCCGATTTAATGAGTCTTCATAAGCCTTCTTTGCAATTTTAATAGCTTCGCCCGTAATTTCAGTTTGTTCAGATCCGTAAATAAGTCCACGCGAAAGAATATCAGGATCGCCTACGAGCCTTTTGCTATCTGCATAAGCTCTGAGTGCAATTACAATTACTCCATTTTCACTCATGATCTTTCTGTCATCCATAACTCGCTGCCCTTCGCCCGCACTACCGTATCCATCAATGACTACGTCCTGGATTGTAAGCTTTTGTTTTGACCTTCGCGCATTACCTTTAGCATCAAATTCAAGAATCTCACCGTTGGTCATCAAATGAATTCGGTTGTCGGGATATCCGATTTTCCTCGCAAGTTCTGCATGAGCAGATCTCATATATGGTTCTCCATGCTCAGGAATTACGTGTTTGGCCTGGACTAATCTATGCATCAGCAAAATGTCCTGCTGATGACCGTGCCCAGTTGTATGCAGTGCAAATTCTGCGTTAGTCTTGACCGTTGCTCCCTGCAAGTGAAGATTATTGATTACTTTGCTGATGGCGCGCTCGTTACCGACAATTGGATTAGAACTCAAGACAACCGTGTCCCCTTTCTTAACTCCAATGTGCCTATGTGTCCCAAGGCCAATACGCGCAAGCCCCGCCATTTCTTCACCCTGGCTTCCGGTTGTAATTATAATCACCTGATTATCAGGTAACTTATCCATCGCAGGCCCGGTTTTGCGGATTAAGCCACGTGGAGCCTTTAGATAACCCAAGTTTTGTGCGATCTCAACATTAGTTTCCATACTCCTCCCAGAGATGAATATCTTTCGATTAAGTTTCTGTGCATGATCAACAACCTGCTGAACACGATTAAGCAGTGAACTAAATGTTGAAATGATCAATCTGCCTTTGGCGTCACGGATTAATTTGTACAGAGTTTCCGAAATTTCCGCTTCGCTCTTGGAAAATCCAGGTTTAGTCGCATTCGTTGAGTCCGCGATTATTGCAAGTACTCCGTTTTTACTCTGATCAGCGAGTCTCTGAAAATCCGCAGGCGGTTCGCTAGTTGGAGTTAGATCAAATTTAAAGTCTCCTGTATGCAAAATGGTTCCGTATTTGGTATGGATTGCGATAGCTGTGGAGTCTGGAATACTGTGAGTTACCTTTAAGAATTCAACTTCTATCTTCCCAAGCCTGAGTTTTTGTCCGTATGAGACAATGTTTAAATTTGCTTTTGAAGTTATCTTTTCTTCATCCAGGCGCTTCTTTATAAATGCCATTGTCAATTTAGTTCCGTAACAGGGTGGATAATGAAGCTTAGGAAGTAGATGCTGCACGGCACCTATATGATCCATGTGGCCGTGAGTAAATAGAATCCCTTTGATCCGATTTTCTTTTCCGCTCAGAGCTGAAATATCAGGAATCAAATAATCGATCCCAAGCATTCCCTCGTCGGGGAACTGGAGCCCCAGATCAATTATGTAAATGTCTCCTTCCACTTCGATCACAAAGCAGTTTCTTCCAATCTGCTCGAATCCTCCAAGAGGATATACACGGATCGGAAATCCTCCGCTTTGTTGGGATTTAAATCCCTGAGGTTTTGCCCGAGGCTTTCTTCGTTGCCCCTTAAAAGAGGGACGTTTGCTTTGAGGAGGTCTTTTCTGTGATTTAGGACCGCTCCCCTTGATTGCATTATCCTGCAACCACTTCTTTACTGGTTTCATATAATATAAGAATTAAATAAATTTCTGGCCTCAGTCTAGCTTAGATTAGGTGGATATGCAAGGGGGGATTGAATTAGATGCGGGGTTTTTGGCTTACAGATAACAAATAAATCATCCACTTTTTTGTTAGGAAGCAAAAAATATAAATAAAAAAAAGCGCAGCACGGATTCGTTTATCTGTGCGTGATGTTTCCACAGAATTTGTGGAGGCAACAGCAGCTTTCCCTCTCCCATAGGGAGAGGGTTAGGGAGAGGGGTATTTGACCCCCTCCCCTTTGTCCCCTCCCCGCTGGGAGGGGAAACTTCGTTATGCAAGCTTCCGCGAGCCGGGGTAGACGAACCCCGGCTACGCTTTCGTTTTATCATCCAACCATTTTGTTCACTCGCCTTGCCTCAGGCTTGTGTCATGCTGTAGCATTCTACTCCGTATGGCCACATCGGTAGAGACAGGCCACACCAAATCTGCGGGCGGAGTCTCGTTGTTTTCGCATCGCTTTAAAACAAACCTAAAAGAACCTGTCGTATTTCTATTGCATATTCACGGATCCCCGCAGGAAGCAAAGACGATTACAAAGGAATGTGAAACTATTATAAAGCATTCCTTGCTCGAGACTGATGGAGATGCTTCGGAGAGGTTGGATGGAACTCTAAAAGAAATTAATGGGCTTTTGAAAGGCTTTCTTATTGCCAAGACAATTGATGACGTACATGCAATCATCGCAATTTTAAGTAGCGATGATGTGCTTCATGTTTCACATGCCGGGAGAGCGGAGGGATATATTGTCAGGTCAGGCCAGGCCAGCCAGATTACAGAATATTCGCGCGGCAAGTCAGTCCCCGCTTTTGTGCACATTGCAAGCGGGGGGTTGGAATCGAAAGATGTCGTCGTATTTTCTACTCAGAGGCTTCTAAGAACTGTTACTCCAGCGCAACTTGCCAAAATTGCTCATAGAGGAGATCAGCTTTTGGACGAATTAACCGTTGATCTGGAGGCTGACAAAGAACAGTCATCATTAGCAGTCATTAGAGTTGAAGGTCGCAAAGATACAGCAACAAAAAAGCGCTCCAAGCGCCTTCCTCTTCCACGCACACGAGGCTCACCCAGCCTTCGCCGAGGCTACGGCCGGCAGGGAAGACGAGGAAGGAAATTTGCAGCTCTACCCAAGCTGTCTGGTGTGGCGGAGGTGGTCATAAATCTCGCACTAAAAGTCGGAGACACAGTTTCATCCTGGGGAGCAATCGATTTCATCAGAGATTTGCCGTCCAGGATTCTTACAGATATGAAAAATCCGAAGAAAAAGAATAAAGCTAACCTACTAATAATTGCTGCAGTTGTTGTTGTGTTCCTGATTATATGGGCAGTTATGAATCTGGCGACGACCAGTCAAAACAGCCAATCCAGGGCAGAGCTGGAACAGATTATTGAGCAGGTAAATTCAGATATTAAAAATGCGGAGAATAGATATCTGGCAGGAGATACAGATGCTGCGAACGCGATCCTTGTCAGAGCGCAAGAGAATGCAATGCAAGTTATGAATCATGAGAGTGGTAGATATAGAATGGAAGCCCTTGATCTTCTGGATCAGATAAGGCTCAAAAATGAAGACATAAATAACATCACTCGCCTTTCACCACGCGTTGTAGTCAATCTTTCTGCAAAAAACAAAAACATTTCCGCAACGGGGCTTATTGGTCTTAAAGATGGCGAACTTATCGCATATGACCGGCAAGATTTGTATAGGATTGTCCTTAATTCAGTTGATGCACCTGATCGATTAACTGAGGATGAATTGATTAACGATGGTTCATTCTTTGAAAGAATGCAGACGATGCTCTTCCAGCTTACGGATAATTCGATTTTTGAAATTATTTCCGGTCAGGCAACTTCTATGAAGACGGAAGATCCTGCGGGTTGGATTGGAGGAGTTGCAGTTCAAACATATCTCAGGTTCCTCTATGTTTTGTCACCGGAGAACAATCAGATCTATAAATATGAAAGACTCTCCAATCGCTATGGAGTTCCTGCTGAATATAATGTGAATGGAGAACTGGAAGGAGCGATAGATATGGCTATTGATGGTAATTTGTATGTTCTAAAAGAAGGAGGAGAAATAGTTAAGTTGTTCAGGGGTGAAGCGCACCCATTTGTAATCAGACATTTGCCGGAAGAAGGCTTAAGCAATGTTACAAAGATCCTCAAGGCTCCAGAAGATGGCAACTTCTATTTGCTTGATCCCGTTGGAGCGCGCGTAATTGTAGCGACAGATGGAGGCTCTACAGGTGAATCATCCTACGTCAGGCAATACATACTGGAAGGAGAGCAGATAGATGATTTGCAGGACATATATGTAGATCCGGAACAGCTACATCTTTACATTCTTGATAGTAAGAGGGTTTATGTGGTGGATCTAGTAGCACGGTAGGTTCTAGGGATTAGGGGTTAGCTGCAGGGCAATTTTGAGTTTGTGCTTTGACAAAGAAATATTTTACTACTGCCCTGCAGCTAGCACCTAGTACCTATCCCCTTTATGCTGTGTATATGCGCATCCTCGTATTCGGTACATTCGACAATTTACATACTGGCCACAAATTCTTTTTAAACGAAGCTCAAAATCGTGGAGAGCTTTTTGTAAGTGTTGGTTTGGATGATACGGTGGAGAAGATTAAAGGGAAGAGGCCGAAGCAAAGTCAGGAGGAAAGAATTAGGACGATTCAAAAAGAGTTTCCTCAGGCCCAGGTAAGCCTTGGAGATAGAGAGAATTACTTAAAACCTATTAAAGATCTTAAACCGGATTTGATACTTCTTGGATATGATCAAAAGCTGCCGCTGGGGGTTAATGAATCGGATATTGATTGTCGTATTGAAAGGGTAGATTCCTTTGAGCCAAAAAAGTACAAAAGCAGCTTGCAAGGTGCTTGACGCAGGATTAGAGTCGACACCTTTGTTCCCCAATTAATTATGAGTGGAGATTTGCCAAAATATACACCGCCGGATCAGGTAGAAGATACTTTAACTGCAATGCAGACCAAAGATGAGCGTGAGATGAGAGTATTGAATCAGGAACTTATTAGGCTTAGAGGATTGATGGCCCAAGAAGTGTCTGCGAAGGGACTGAATGAAACGAATAATGCTGATTTAATAAAAGTAAGGAATGAGCTTAGACCAAAGCTGCTAAAGTTTCTTGATTGGTATTCAAGGAAGGCCGCCGAACAAAGAAGGGAGGATAGAAGTGCAGAAATGTGTGAATTGCATAAGGCGAATATAAGAGCACTAGATAATGATCTAACTATTAATGCGGATGGAATTGAGATTACAAGGAAGGAGTTGCTTAGATATTTTGAGCAGCTTGTTATTCCAAATAAGGATAATAGAGTAGATCCAAAAGATTTGGAGGCATTGAATGTAATTATGGTATCTGAAGCAGAGGATGGAAAAGTTAATTGTATGAGAGTACAAACAGAAATGACGGAGTTCGATGTACACGTTAATTGGTTTTGCACAAGTGATAGCGAGCGTATGTTTAAAATTAAAGTGTTTAACAGGGATGACGCCTTTACGGATTTTACATTTACAATACCTGCTGATGATTTATCGTTTGGAGTTTTTGAAAGGATATCTCGGCATTGTGAAAAAATTAAGGATTTGGATGCTAGGGAAGAAGAGGGGAATGTAACTGTAGCTAGGATAAGTATGGCTGCGGTGGATCTAAGGCAGGTGGAGAATGCTCCTATAAAACAGGAGCCGGTGGCTATACCCATTATTCACCCGACGGTTAAAGGGTTTTATTTGTTGGATGATGCGGATGTGGTG
>CAZYBL010000044.1:0-9778 GCA_964645805.1 uncultured Candidatus Peribacteria bacterium
ATATGGCACCTGGTGCAACAATTGCAGTGCTTGGTGCGGGCGGAGGTGGATCAAACGCAATTTCTAGAATGGTGGAATCCAAACTTGCGGGTGTTGAATTCTATGCAGTCAATACCGATGTGCAGGCCTTGTACCACAATCCCGCTCCCAAGAAGATCACAATTGGTAGAGGGATTACACGTGGTTTGGGAGCTGGTTCGAATCCTGACATTGGGAAGAAAGCTGCAGAGGAGAGTAGTGAGGAAATCAAATCTAATTTAGAGGGAGTAGACATGTTATTTATAACTGCTGGGCTTGGCGGAGGAACGGGAAGCGGAGGAGTGCCGGTTATGGCCGAATTAGCACGCAGCATGGGCATACTAACTGTGGCAGTTGTTACTAAACCTTTTAGTTTTGAGGGAGCTAAACGCAAGAAGCAGGCAGAAGAATCGTTGGAAAATCTTAAAGACAAAGTTGATACGTTAATCACAATTCCTAACGACAAAATTCTTTCTCTTATTGACAAAACAACTCCTCTTACAGAGGCATTCGAAGTTGTTGATGAAGTTCTAAAGCATGCAATTGAAGGAATTTCATCTTTGATCACTATTCATGGACTTGTTAACGTGGACTTCGCGGACGTTAAGACAATAATGCAGGATGCGGGGACTGCTTTGATGGGAATTGGATATGGAACAGGAGATAGCAGGTCTGCAGAAGCTGCACGCGCGGCAGTAGACAGTCCGCTTTTGGAGATGAAGATAGATGGTGCAAAGGGAATTTTGTTCAATGTTACAGGTGGAACGGATCTATCTATGTTCGAAGTTGATGAAGCAGCCCGAATTATTACAGAAGCTGCAGATCCGGAAGCGAACGTCATCTTTGGTGCTGTGATTGATGACAATTACACAGGGCAGGTTAAGTGCACTGTTGTTGCAACAGGATTCGAGATGTCTCCTGAAACTTCGGTTGTGGCCAGGGCAATTCCTTCACTCAAAGGTGTAGGACTTCCCGAGTTAGATAAACCTATGGAGACACTTACAAAGCTTGAGGAAGAGGTTGCAGCTCCAACCTTCGAGGCAAGGTCGACTGCTGTTGAGTTGGATGAAGAAGAGCTCGAGGTGCCGGCGTTTATGAGGAAGACGGTGAGTAAGTAATCCTAGAAAAGAATGTTTATTGGTTATTAGTTTATGGTTTTTGGTTTGTTTGCTTGGGGTACTTCAGAGTTCGTTTTTTTGTTTGATCAATTGATTGAAGGTAATGAATTAGGCCAGCTATCATTCGACTGATCTTTAAGCTATGTTCACGATGCTGATGAAATTCTGATGGAGTTACATAACCATCACATTTAGCGTCATAAAGATGTGATCTTACTTCGCCTGCAGATCTTTTTGCATATCCAAGAAACTGGATAAATTCTCCAACAGTCATAGATTCAAATCCTTCAGCGATATTTGCGCATATTGATCTTGCTGAGCCTGATATTTGATCTACGAAATTAAAATCTTTTTTCACATTATCCCTCTTACAAATATCTCTTATTGCTTGAATTAGTTTACGCCCTTCTTGCCAAGCCTCAATTTCCTCAAATGAATTAAATGTCGCCATAGCAGGCGATCATAACTAAAAACCAAACACCAGTAAACCAAAAACTTATCCGGTTGACCCAAACCCCCCCCTAGTAACCGCCTCATGCTCCTCAACTTCTACCCAGGCAGCCTTTTCAATCTTTACTAGCAATCCCTGTGCTATCCTTTCCCCACGCTTAACGATCACTGGAGCGTTAGTCACATTCTGAACCTGCACAAATATCTCATCATCCGGTCCGTGATAGTCTTCGTCAATCACTCCAAGTGAGTGAGGACATACGAGTCCTTTCTTTCTTGGGAGCGAAGAGCGGGGGAGTATTAATAATGCATGCCCTTCAGGCACTTTTACAATTACATTAGATGGCACTAGCCCCAATTCTCCGGGTTCTATCAGAGTATCTATTCTTGTTATCAGATCAAAGCCTACTGACCCTTGGGTTTCGTGTTTTGGTAAGGGCAGAGAAGGGTCTATACGTTTAATCGAAACCTGCATGAAAGAATGATTAGCGATTATGGCTAGGAAGGCAAGGGCAAAACAAAAGTAAAATCCTAAATCCTAAATCTTAAATCCTAAAGCTTTTAGGATTTAGTGCTTAGCCTGCTTGCCGGCAGGCAGGGATTTCGGGTTTATAATCATGTTATTTAGTTTCTTCTTTCTGCTGCAAGCCTGCGCATAAGTGCTACATCGCTGGCTTGGATAGTATCACCCTCGTTTATGAAATCTGGATTATCTGCAAAGCCGCTTAATGTGCTTATCAGGTGACCTCTATTACTTTTTATTTTGTTTAGGAATATTGTCTCAAAGACACGCGATGCAGATATAAGTTCCTTTTTTCTTTTTGGAGTAAGATTAATGTCTCCTCTTCGGCCAGCAACATATTCAGCCATCGAGACGGGGTCTCCTTCTGGGATTTGGATATCGGGGAAATTATAACCTCGCAATATATCAGCAACAATGCTGTTATTTGTGTTTCTAAAGTCACGCGGTCTCCAGTCGCCACCAGATGGCATTTTTTCACTTTCAATTTGTCCCCAAGAAAGGTTTGGTCTTCCTTCCAATTGTTCCCCTGGGACCATATTGTCAAATAGTATGTAGGAGAGCATTCTTTTTCCGAAGAAAACCGCATCGTCTTCTGTAAAGTAAATTCCTGAATTAGGATCTTCGCTTAGTTTGGCCAGTTGTGAATATGTTCTAAAGACCGTACCGAAACCGGCGTAAGCATTCTTTAGGCCTTCCTGTGTTACACGTTGACGGTCACCACCATGCCTTTTAAGAAGTTCATTCATTTCTGACATGTTAAGCATCGCGCATAGCATAGGAATGTCTTCGTGGTCAATTTCATTACCTCTTGCGCCAAGAATTTTTGCGGCACGGAATCTAGCATCTTTGTCTCGAGCTACAACCAATTGTAACCACACTTTTGTTTTTTGCCCGGGACCGTAACGATCTGATGAATCGAAATTATTAGTTTCTCGAAGTTGAGCGGCCATGTATTTAATTTCTTGTCTTGTATTGTTGTGGCTTGTAAAGAAGTCCATGAACGGAAAGCCTCCACTGATCATCTCTGCGTTTAACACATTCAAACGTTCAAGCGGCAAAAGCCCGCAATCAATTCCCTGAATTAGGTAGAAGAACTTGTCTTCCATAGTCATTTTTCCTCTTTCCATAGCATAATGAAGTACTTTTTCATACTTATAAGGATTAATATCGTCCGGCATTGGGCCTTGTCTCTTGTCACGGACAGCCCAGAGCGTGTATAACTTTAGTTGCTTGGCAAGTTCGTTATGCATTTCTTTTGTATTAGATCTAACATCTGCAAAAGCTTCGTACTCATCACGCTTACTTTTGAAACTGTTGTTGTTGGTGTTCATCCACTTGTCATATAACTCGGTATCATGAGGCCAGATATCGTCAATTACTTTCTTTAGCCATTCTTCACGTGTAAAACGATCGAACTTACATATGTCAGGTGGAATTGTGAAATTTCCAAGTTTATTAAGAGCATTCCATATTCGTTCGTCTTCCCAATCAATACGTCCAAAATTTGCAAGTGAATTCATTATTGCTTTCATACGGTCCTTATCAGATCCTGATTTTATATCCTTAAGTTTTTCAAGAAGCTGGTTTGGACCCAAGTGCTCATAGGCTTTCTCCCAAACGCCGACCTCTTCTTGTTCCTGATCACGTTCATGGCGTGTAATTTCGTACTTAAGTCTTCCAAGGTAAGAAAGACCAACAATGTCATTATCGGGGATTGCCTTGGCGATTAGTCCGGCTAAGTGGTTTCTGTTCCTCTGACTTTTACGCTCATACATACGTTTCACATCTTCAACAGCATCTGTAACCAGCTTTTTTAGGTCGTACAAACTCAGCCATCTGGTTTCGAAGAACAATTTTTCATACAGAGATTTAGCGCGCGGAGGCTCGCCACTTAAGTCACGTGAATCTCGGACTAAGCCATCAAGGGATTTTACATAATCTTTCAGGTTTTCATGTATATTTTTTACAACACCTCTATACCAATCATCTTCCTCTGGGTAGTTAATAATTCTGCTTGGATCTTGCGGATCTTGTCTGTGTCTATATATGTGAAGGGCTCTTTCGTATGCTCCCCGGGCATCTCTTCTAGCTCTTTCGCTATCAGCATCTTGCCCGAGCCCCGGGATTTCCATAAATTGATCGATTCTAATCAGGAACCATTCAATTTCGTCTAATTGGTCTTTGACACTAGTTTCCGTAACTATATCGGGGGTTGTGGTTGGTGCTGAGTCGTCATCATCACCTCCTCCGCCATCGTCATCATCTAATGCCACAATTGATGATACTAACTGTTCATTTGCTTTGCTAAGAGTTGAGCTTTTATTTTGTGAAGCCAAACTTACGGCTCTGCCTTCCTTAAGATTACATAGATTCCAAAGCTCTCTGGAAGAAGATCCGAATAATTCATGATCGTAGCCCGGATCATAAGATCCTCCTTTTTTATCTTTCTCCTCTTCCATATCTGTCATATGCATAACGTATTCCTCGGCGACTTTCTGCATGTAGAATTCTTCCGCCTGCTTATTTTGCTCATCAGTAGCTTCATCAGGATTTATGCCATTTGCGATTAGCCAGAAATCCAAGTGCTTCTCTTTGCGCTTCTCCAGCCCCCATGCCTTCTCAGCTTTTGCCAACGCCTTTTTACCTCCAGGAACTTTATTTACATCGTCAAGTACTTCTTTGTATTTTGGTATACCCATAAGAAGACCTGTTCCCATTGTTGCCATATAAACGAGCGCATGGTTCCATTCGTGTTCAATAACATCGTCTCTGGTTTGTTTTTCTTTAAATTTATTTTTATTGACCAAAATCCTTACTGGATTATTTCGATCATTAGAAAAAATCATATGCCCAGCAGAATCGATACTCTCGTCATCCTGCACCTGGGGTCCTTTGTTAATAAATTCCGCGAGCCGGCTTAGTTTATTTACATTTTCACTGATTAAATTCAGGGCTTTAATTGTTTCTTTGCGATCTTCTCCTGACGCTGGAATGTAGTGCCTTAGAACATCATCAGCGTATCGATATTCCTTTGCTACTGCTTCGGGTATTCCGAGCCAACTGCATGCAGAATTATCTGCGAGAGTTTCGATTGCAGATTTGGTTTTCTCAAGATCACTGATAAGCGATTTTCGTTGGTCTTCCAGATCGTAATCCAACACTTCTTTTTTTTGTTCATCAACCAAATTTGGTGTGATGCGAATAGATCCACTTATGACCATGTCGGCTAACTGTTTTAGTCGCTTAAGGTTTTCGGGCAGGTCTTCTCTGGTAATAGACTTTTTATCTTTTGGAATAAAGACATTGTCCCGAAGGTAATCGGCCATTTCTTCTCCAAGGACTGATTTTGTCTGCTCATAAAGCCCTTCATCTTCCTGCAAAAGCCCAGATGCTTTGTCGAAAGTTGGTCCGTAATATTCAACGAGCTTGTCTGCTTTTTCTCTATCTTCTTTTGCAAGTTCAATCAGACTTATGTCGTCAGCTTTTCTAAGGTCCTCGAGTAAATTCTCTGCTTTATCAAGGAAGTCGGGCTTGGATTGTGCGTCTTGGATATCCGCTCTGGCGCATACGTTATATCTTCTACTTGATACCCGAATGATTTCATCCACGGAAACTCCGTGTTCCTGTTCCAATTCCCCATCACGTTTTTTAATTTGTTCTTTTGCGGCTTTCTGGTCTCCGTCATCACGTAATCCACCAAGTAATTCAAAAGTTTCATCTTTAGTTTTTTGATGTAAGTCGGATGCAAGTCCTCTTAGCTTTAGAGTCAGGTCTTGTTTAAGTCTGTTCACATGCTCACGCATTTCTTTAACCTCTGAGTCGCTTAAATTCGGCTCGAAGTCCAGATCGGTCTGTAATCCAACTAGCTCATCATGAAATTCAGTTTCGTCTTTAAATGTGATTCTTCTGATATTCTTCTCATTTAGAATCTTCCAAGCGCTTTCCAATTCAGAATCATCAACAGTTGTATCATTAATTAGATTTACAATCTCACTCATATCAGATTTTCCCAATTCACCAGATAGCGCCTTGCTATTTTTTACAGCTAAGTGGGCCATGAGCTGCGGCAGAGCGTTTCTGATTATTTTGTTTCTCGCAAAGCGAACTCTTGTATCCTTAAAAACTTCTTCAGATTCATTTGGATGCCTAACTGGTTCATCTTTTTTATAATAATCACGTCTATTGCAATTTCTCAAAGTACTTTCTAATTGCCTGATTATTTCCATTTGAAGTACTGGATCTCTGAAAAATTCCTGAGTTATTTCCAGGCGTACCTTTGCTTCTCTGCCTGATTGAGCGACCTGCAGGGTTCTGAGTGCGCCAACAGGATCCTTGTTTGGATCGATCGCAACGACATCTTTTTCATAAAGTAGTCCGTGTTTCCTGGCAGTCGTTTCTAATATTTTTGAAGCTCTTTCCAACTGGGCGTCACTCCAGTTGTTTGCATTGGAAAGTAAGTAATACCATAACTCAGGCGATTCCTGTGTTTCTTTTAGATTTGGAACAGCGTTTAAGGCTTTCTTTGCAATATCTTCTCTTACTGGTTCCACCTCGTCTTCGCGCAAATTAATTTCTTTTGATTCCGGTGATGTATCTTTTTCAATGCCTGGATCATTCGAGAAAAAGCATTCTCGCCTCTCTCTGGTAGGGGAATACCAAAAAGCGGATCCGCCGATATCATCGGGGTCATTCTTCCACCTTCGCCAATTGCATAATCGGCTAGCCTTTGTAAGGCTTCGGCCTTCGCCAGCGATACTACTGTTATCGGTTGATGGGCTACGGCCGACAAGTCGGTGGACTTCGCTCTGTAGGTTTTTTCTATAACAAGAAATCGCCCTGCCCCATTGCTTAGGGGAGGTGCTCGCTGCAAAGTGCCCAACGCGCACAGGGCGCATTGGATTACAGTTTACAAATTCTAGTAATTTTGTCAAATAGTTTTTCATTTTTGTTTGCGAGCTCGGGGATAAACTGTGTCAAAGTGCTTCGAACTTGCGCTGTGTCTACAGATTTAAGGGAGATTACTATATCTCCACCTCTCTGTTTAGCGGCTTTAACTATATGCAATTCTTCGTAATCTCCGATCTTAAATATCCAAAATCCCTCGAAGGAAGCCCATGAAAGATAAATATTGTCATATGTCACCCCAGTTGATTGAATTTCTATGGTTTTTTGTGGCAGCTTGTGTTTATGTAAGAGCAAATACATTCCGGCGGTCATTAGAATTAGTATCGTAAATGTCCAAGCTCCTGTAGATAAACTGTAGATTAGGAGGAGAAGTGTGATGAATGCAGCACCTATATACCAGCCTTTTATACGTTTGTGTTCTTGCCTAGTGGATGCTGACCAGGATAGGAGTTTTTGACCTTGGGATTGAGTTTCCATGGGAAGAAGTGGTAAATTCCTTATATTATAGCCTAAAAATGGCATTTAGTCCGGTCTGAAGGGTTGTGTCTGAGTGATAATGTTGTTTTATGTGATTTGTGGTGTAATCAGTTAGTGTTCCCCCCGGTGGGGGAACGTGTTTTGGGGCCCCAAAGGGGCCCCTTCGGGGCTTATTTGAGCCAAAAAATGAGAAAGTGCTAAAGTTTTTTTTGAGATGGGGTTGTATTGGCATTGACACAAAATTACGATCACACATAAGAACTGACGACCCACCCACCTTCAAGGTTACCCACCCCAGGGGGGAGGGTGTAAGTATAGGGCTTATTCTTGGTGTAATTGTATTATCCATGTGCTATCACCCACCCCTCAACCCTCTCCACCCCAGCCTTCTTTAGTGCCTTAGCACACTCATCAAGAGTAGCTCCAGTCGTGGAAAGATCATCTACAAGAATAACGCGGGCAGGTCTGATTTTTGATTTAAATCTAAATGCATCTTCGAGTGCACTAAGTCTCTCTTCTCGATTCCTCTTCATCTGATATCCAGTAGGTCGTGTCCTCTTAATTAAATTCATTACCGGTGAATGACACCGTGATTCAAGCACATCCATCAATACTTTTGCCTGGTTAAATCCACGTGAAAACTTGCGGGTCCAGTGAAGTGGTACAGGACAAAGAACTGCATTTTTTAAATCAGGTTGATTTTTGAGCATTATGTTCGAGAGCTCAGATGCGAGTGAACTGATTTTTTTGTATTTAAAAGTATGAATAGCTTTGTGAAGTAGGGGATTAGATTCATAAGAGCTTCCCGCATAAATCAAGTCGATATGTTCAAGCCCTCTCTCTCGCAATCGATCAGTATCTTCTGTAACAGGTTTCGTTGAAAGCCTAATTATCTCTTTCTCTGTAATCCACTTGCCGCTGGATCCTAAGATGGATCTGCGGGGGAAGAAGAGATCAAGGAGAACATTTAACATTTAACAATTAACAGTTAACAAATGAAAGGCGCTGAATCTACATTAAATTCGGTTTCTAGGCAATCGAAGATTGTATGTACAATGTATATACAGTGTTCATTTGTGAACAAATGGCTTGCCATCGAGAGCCCCACTTCGCCCTTCGGGCTACGCGGGGCACACTCCCTATATTAGTAATTGGCGTGCCACGCGTAGCTCTCGTGAACGGAGTGAACGAGAGCGGAGTGTGGTGGGCAATACTGGATTCGAACCAGTGACCTCCTCGATGTCAACGAGACGCTCTAACCAGCTGAGCTAATTGCCCGAGACTTAAGAAAGGTTACCAATATGAATGATTTTCAACAAGAACATTAATCCTATTTATCCTAAGAATCATGAAAATCATGGTCAGAAAAGCCGACCATCTCTCACAGGAGAGAAAGCCGGCTTTGGTGGATATCTGATCATGGTGTTGGCTCCAGGTTGACTACGCGAGTTCTGACAACGCCTCGTTGAGGCTGTCCCTGATCTCGAACAACTGGTTGAGTCGGGTGATAACGAAGACTTCCTGGATTTCGGGCTTTAGTTTGCAAAGCCTGAGTTGCCCTGTAGCTGTCTTGATATTTTTCTCCAGTAAGATCAGTGTGTTGAGTGCTGCGCCTGAAAGGAACTCAACATTCCCAAAGTGTAGCACCATCCGAGTTACTCCATCCCGGTCAACCAGATTGAGGAGTTCTTCGCGCAGCTCCGCGATTATCGCAGCATCCAGGATTTTTCTGTCGACGAACGTGACGACAGTCACGCCTCTTTCCACACTCGTCTTGATTCTTCTAAAAACGGTCATGGCAATGTGCCCCTTTCATGTAAAGATCAGAATCCATACGGGACCACGGGACATCCGTGTTCCACCACCACATTTATGTCATTAAGAGGTGGATGAGTCAATAAAATACTCCCCCTTCTCCTTGTGGGTAGGAGGGTGGGGAGGAGAAGGGGGCTGGGGGGATGAGGTCAAAGAAACCGGCCACCCTCACGTGGGCAACCGGTTATTCGATCTCGATCATTGTCCCCTCCACTCTCTAACCGAACCAGCCTCTCTTCGCGAACGCGGTCAGCGCCTCCTCTTCGCTCTTGTAAATGCTGAAGACTTTGTTCAGACGCGTGATAACGAAGACTTCCATGATACTTGGGCTGATGTTGCAGAAGACGATGCGTTTTCTCTTGGCCTTCGCCGCCTTGTTCATCAGGGCGATCTTCCCGATCATCGCGTTGGACATGAACGTAACGCCCCGGAAATTCACCACAATGTAGGACTCGGCTTCGTCGCACGCTTC
>CAZYBL010000045.1:0-4034 GCA_964645805.1 uncultured Candidatus Peribacteria bacterium
GCTATTGTAAGCTAAGAACTGATCTTTTTAGGCGCCCGAAATGAAACGCTCTCACGCAGATGTCGCAGATGTTATTCTTTGTGTTTTGGGATTTGAGTTTTGGATTTTAATTGGGATTTGGGTTCTTGTGATTTGGGACTTTTTAGTAAAAAAATTGGACATCTTCCTCCATATCCGTAAAATCACTCCGATATGGCACACAAGAAGGCCGGCGGCTCAACACAGAACGGCAGAGACAGTCTTGCTAAGCGCAGAGGCGTTAAGCGCTTTGGTGGCCAAAATGTGAGTGCTGGAGAGGTCCTGATCCGCCAGAAGGGCTTTTGGTACCGCCCTGGGAATAATACTCACATCGGAAGCGATTGGACTATTCATGCGAATGTGGATGGAAAAGTGACGTTTACAAAAAAGAGGATGACGAAATTTGATGGAAAAAGAGAAATATGTACCTTCGTTCACGTCGAACCAGTAAAAAATTAAACCTACCTAACCTACCTTACGTACCTGACATACCTGACCTAAATAATCATTTTCTTATTTAACTAACATACATTTTAGCTGTACAATTCTACCATGTCAGAGGAAACAATCGGCGGCCTTGACGTAGACGGTGGTCCTGGCGAGGGCGGTGGGGTTTCTGAACAATTAAGCGAAGAAGCTAAGCAACGTTTTGCAGCTGCTGCAGCAGCCATGCAGCAGATTAAAAAGGAAGAGAAGAAATCCAAAAAACGCGATGATCAGGTGGCCAAAGCTATCATCCAGTTCCTTGGCGATGAAGGCAATGCGCATCTATTCACTCTGATTTCCAGATTAGTTGCCAGGAATTGCCCAAGCATATTTATCCTCGCAATGCTTTCTCTCATTCATGA
This sequence comes from uncultured Candidatus Peribacteria bacterium, assembly GCA_964645805.1. Taxonomy (GTDB): domain Bacteria; phylum Patescibacteriota; class Gracilibacteria; order Peribacterales; family Peribacteraceae; genus UBA2144. Next base: position 867 of record CAZYBL010000045.1, read on the forward strand.
AGGATGCCGAACTGCAGTCCAGGAATACCTAAAAGAAGCCGGCATGAAAACAGCAGAAGAGGCAGTTGATGAAAGTACAGCACTTACAAAAACTGGTGATCTTGATCCTGATATAAATAAAGCTCTTGTTGCCTGGATCACAAGGATGCAAATGGTTCTTTCGGTATCAGAAGGAAAAATTATTGCCAGGCTAATGATTGATGAAAAGAATGTCGATGGATCCGTGCTTCAGCTTGCTACCTTTGTTCTCCAAGACTTTTTTGAGGGAAGAAAGAAATCTATGCCATTTGAGAAACTTCAACCTCTAACCGGAAGTATTTTGCAGGCCGTGCTCCAGCCGTTTATGAAGGAAGCCAGGAAAGTGTTGGCTGAACAGCAGGCTGAAGAGGAGGATGATATTGATGAGGTATAGGCATATCTGATTGGACACCTGAGTAGGAGGAAGAGGACTTGAAAAAAGGTTAAATTGCTAACCGTTGATGCTGTTATCGATTTTAAAGAATATCTGCCAAGCTCTTGGCTTCGGGACATTGCTATATTGTTCGCAGAGCGAGTATCAGATTCAGATACAATCAATTAAAGCTTCAAGCGTGCGTAACGCCTTGCGAACAATATGACAATATGACAATTTAACCCCATCAATTATCACTGGAATGGATAATCCTCAATCGGAGTCTGTCTTTTATTATTCACCATCCCATACAACCTCATCCGATCACACTTAATTTCAAACTGGCAGTCCTTAAGCTTTTTCATTACTTCCTTTTTTACAGTCGCAAATTTCTGCGGATGACCAATGCGTGCAAGGGTTATATGAGCTTTGAATGGACGGTTTTCCGGCCACGGGCATGCTTTTTTAAGTCTCGCAAGCTCATCAAAGAAGCTGCATTTTAAAAATAGGACTCTGTCTTCCCCTCTTGATCCAAATGTATCTGCCAATTCAACCTTGAGCGCAAATGGTTTAGAGGTTGATGCGATCTTTTTGGAGATTTCTTTAATCTGATCAAGCTCTATCTCCATCACTTCCTTCCAATAATAAAGAGTCAGGTGAGGTGAAGCAGGATTTTGGAACCTGAGGCAATCCGAATAGTCTTTAATCTCCTCCTGAAGCGCTTGAAACTGCCACTTTGCTTCGTTTTCTAGTGGCAATGCTAGAAATGTTGCCTGGAGGGGAAATTGGAGATCCATATTAATATAATTTTCAATTATCAATTATCAATTTTCAATTAAATTATCTTTTAAGAACACTTAAAAATGCCTCTTGGGTTAACATCACCCTCCCCATCGCCTTCATCCTCTTCTTACCTTTCTTCTGCTTTTTAAGAAGCTTCTGTTTTCGAGTAACATCACCTCCATATAACTTCTCCGTAACATCTTTTCTAAACGCAGGAAGAGTTTCGCGTGCGATGATTTTGGCTCCTATGGCAGCTTGAATTGGAATTTGATATTGAGCCTTTGGAATACTCTTCTTTAATTTTTTACAAATCGCACTCCCTGCTGACTGGGCTTCGGATTTATGGACTATCGTACTTAGAGCCTCCGCAGGTTCTCCTAATAATAGAATCTGCATTTTAACTAAATCCCCTGCTCTAAATCCAAGTGGTTCATAGCTCATGGATCCATACCCGGCAGTGGCTGACTTGAGTTGATCAAAGAAGTCTAGAACTATTCCCTGCAGTGGAACCTCGAAATGAAGTAATGCTCTATCCGCTTCCAGATATTCAAGTGACAAATAGTCCCCTCTTTTTGCCTGAACAAGTTCCATCACAGGACCAACATCTTCTTTTCTTCCAATGACTTCTAACTTTACCCAAGGTTCTCGTACTTCTTTAATAACTGTGGGATCAGGGAAATCAGCCGGATTAGAAATCTTAGCTACATTAGGTTCTTCTTCTTTGAGCAAACTTGACCTGACGATTTCTGCAGGACTTTTCGCGTTCAACTCAACTTCATAAAGCACACTTGGGGCAGTTATCACCAGATCACAATCATGTTCACGTTCTAATCTCTCCTGAACTATGTCCATATGGAGTAATCCGAGGAATCCGCATCTGAACCCATTTCCAAGAGCAGCATTTCTTTCCGGTTCGAACCTAAGCGCCGCATCATTCAAGGCTAATTTTTCCAGAGATTCTCTGAGCTGCGGGTAATCATCGGTTGCAGAAGGATAAAGACCTGCGAAAACCATCGGTTGGACTTCCTTATAGCCAGGCAAAGGCTCCGCATCAGATGATGAAGCGACAGTATCTCCTGTTTTCACATCAGTTACATCTTTTGCTCCGGTGACGATGTAGCCAATCTCCCCCTCAGTAAGTTTTTTATCCGATACATAGTCTGGTGCAAAATGTCCCAAATCGGTTATTTCAACCTGCGACTCGGTCCCCAATAATTTTATCTTCTGACCTTTGGTGAAACTTCCTTCGACTACTCTTACATATGCTACTGCGCCTCGGTATGGGTCCATGATGGCATCGAAGATTAGTGCCCTCGATGGGTCACTAGTCGCTGGTCGCTGGTCGCTGGTCTTTTGACTAGTGACAAGTGACCAGTGACCCCCAGGCACTGGAATTCTCTCCACAACCGCTTTCAAAACATCTCCCACCCCCCTCCCCTCCTTTGCAGAGATCAAAAGAATCTCATCCTTCTTACATCCCAAAAGCTTCATAACCTCTTCGCTGACCCCCTCCGGATCCGCAGCTGGCAGATCGATCTTATTAAGAACCGGAATTATCTTAAGATCATGCTCCATGGCCATATATAGGACCGCCAAAGTCTGTGCCTGAATGCCCTGAGCAGCGTCTACAAGCAAAATTGCGCCCTCACAGGCAGCTAAAGACCTGCTGACCTCATATCGGAAGTCTGTATGACCAGGCGTGTCTATGAGGTTCAATTGAACCCCTCCGTGAATCATCCTGACAGGCTGCAATTTAATCGTAATCCCTCTTTCCCTCTCCAAATCCATAGTATCAAGCAATTGCTCTTTCATCTGCCTCTTATCCTTCGTTCCCGTAAGCTCAATCATGCGGTCTGCAAGAGTTGATTTGCCGTGGTCAATATGAGCAATAATGCAGAAGTTGCGGATTTCCATGCACAAAGATTAGCGTATGTGTAAGCAAAATTTAAGTATTTGGGGTCACTAGTCACTCGTCACTGGTCACACGTCGAGTG
>CAZYBL010000045.1:4044-9776 GCA_964645805.1 uncultured Candidatus Peribacteria bacterium
GACCAGCGACCAGTGACCCTCAATGCCTTCCAATAGCAGCCACCAACATCTCCTCTCCATATTTAACCATTCCCCTAAGTCCTGCGACAGTTTCCCGCCCATCCAAAATCTTCTCAATTACTTCCAACTTATCCCCCTCCCCCTGGCTTACAGTCTCTACTTCTTTACCTAAAGCTAAGGCAATCAAGGCCCCATGGTATCGGTGAGATAATACTCGTGATGCACTTGATATTTCTCGTATTAAGTCATCGAGTGAGTTAACTTCTACTATTTCACCCCCACTTAATTCCATAAGCTTCATGCAAATTCTAAATTCCTTCTTTGGCTGCATAGAAATGATCTTTATCTTCTGCCACGGGATTAAACTGATCGAATTTTTTACTTTTTCCAAGAATTCTTTGCCTGAATTGTGGCGTGGAATAATGATGAGTATATCTTGTGTTCGATCACCTACTTTTTTCGCTTGAATAAGGGAAATTACTGGATCAAATGTATGTATAACATTTGTGCTCCTTTTCCAGCTCTCAATTCTATTTGCCGAAGCAGAATCTCTGACAGAAATGAAGCTCGCTCTTTTAACAATCCACCTGCTTAACCACTCACCTAGTCTCGTTTTAAAGGGTCCTATACCTTGGAAAGTGAGGAACAATTTCTTCCTAAATATCCTCGCCACAACTCCATGCCACCACCAGATAAGACAAGCCTTTGGAGACTCTATATCTGTAAATAACGTCCCACCTCCAAACACCATATCATCTGACTTTCGAATCACATTTATGGTCTTCCACCACGGCTTAAAAAACGATCTGATTCCAAGTGGTATTCTGGGATACTCCCCTCCCTTTGGCCTAGCCGACAAAACCTTCCAATTGACATCAGGAAGCCTCTTTAAGAAATATTCTTTTAAAGCCTCATCTCCTAGATTATCTACACCGTAATTGCCAACTAGGATGTAACCCATATGCTAAGAATAACGTATGTGTGGGAAGAATACTAAGAATTACAGTCGAAAGTCTAAGGTCGAAGGCTTGGTCAAAAGTCGAATGTCAAAGGACTTTAGACTTTTGACCTTCGACTTATTTACTAAGATTCTTTAGCCGTATATACAACGCTCTGATAATGCCGACCTCAATCTTGCTATAATTGCTTTATGCATCTGTGAAATGCGGCTCTCCGATAGATCTAAAACTGCACCGATTTCCTTCATTGTAAGCTCTTCGTAATAGTAAAGAATGGTGATTATTCTTTCTTTTCTGTCTAATCCTTTAGTTAATAGTTGTAATAACCACTGTTTTTCTACCCTCGATTCAGGCCTCTCCTGCTTCTTGTCCTCAATAATATCTATTTCTCGAACGTCCTTGAAACTATCTGTTTCGAACCATTTTTTGTTCAAACTGATGAGATTTACTGCTTGAGCTTCCACCTGCATCTTTTCAAGCTCTTTTACAGTCAAACCCATATGAGCAGCTAACTCCTTCTCTGTTGGATGTCGACCAAGCTTTGTTTCTAGTTCTTCAACTGCTTCTCTTAGCTTATTCGCTTTAGAACGAACAAGCCTTGGCACCCAATCCACAACTCTAAGTTCATCCAGCATTGCTCCACGTATACGCGGCACACAGTAAGTTTCAAATTTAACTCCACGAGACAAATCGAATGCTTCTATTGCATCCATTAATCCAAATACTCCCGCAGATATCAGATCGTCAAGTTCAACACCTTCCGGTAGTCTAGCCCAAATGCGCTCACCATTGTATTTGACTAACGGTAAGTACTCCACAACAAGTCTGTTTCTAAGATCTGTTCTCCCTGCTTGGCCATTTTTATATTCAAACCACACTTGTTGAATATCACCTTCTACTGGATCAGCAACTGATTCTTTTGATAGAATTTTTGACATTGGCGAAAGAGGCTAGCGGTTAAACTTTGTAGAATCAATACAATTTAGTCTTTCTTTTCTTCTTCTTCAGACCTCTCTGATAAGGAAGCAGAGGAATCAGAGGATTCATTATCTTTGGACTCCTTGGCATCCTTGGACTCCTCGGTTGCTTTCTCAACCACCTCCTCTTCCACAACTTCTTCCTTATCATCCTCCTGAGCAGCCGCAATCGCAAACTCCTCTGCAGTCGTAAACCTTTCAGAAAGCCTTGCCGCCTTTCCATGCCTACCACGCAGGAAGAAGAGTTTTGCTCTACGCACTTTCGCCACTTTCTTAACTTCAATCTTAGCAAGTTGAGGTGAATATAAGGGAAAGATTTTTTCGACACCAACACCAGATACTATCCTTCTAACCGTAAAAGTATGATCGGTCGGAACCTTTCCTTTATGTACAGAGATAACTAATCCTTCAAACACCTGTATCCTCTCTTTGCCACCTTCTTTGATCTTCTCATGCACTCTCACCGTGAAACCAGGCCTTATTTCGGGCCTTGGCTTAACAAAGGAAGCCGACTGATCTGTTACGGTTTGAGTGGGCATGTCCCGCATAGGCTATAGATTCGGATTATGGGTGTAAAGGAGAAAGATGACGTTTTTTAGCGCAGTAGGATGGTAGCGCAGTACAAGCTTCGTATTTATCTACTGCGCTACTGCGCTACTGCGCTTTAATAAAAAGCTCCATTGCTTCTTATAGGCTGTGTGAGAGAGTGGTCCTAAGAAGCATATGAAGCCTTCTGATGACTGATGTCCCTTATCAGACATCTATTTTTTTTGAGCTTCCTCGATTTGTTTCTGAATTAAATTATGAACAATTAAGTGTCTTGGATCGTTAATAATCGTAGTTATAAACCGGTCCCGCAGACTTAACCTATATAGAAAGTCACCCTGCGAAAAGATTGAGTATTTAACGTTCTTAAGATTATTGTCCTGCAGCAGCAGTGCCTCTAGCATCTCTTTTTTAACCTCTCCTACCACCAAAAGATCTACTTTGCTCTCGGTTCCTACAAAATTGCCTGCAAGAACTATTAAATCTATGTCAGGAAGTTTCTTAAGGCTAGCAACAACAGGGCTTTCGGCCTGAATCTCCTTAGAAAATATATTCTTAAGTTCAGGATAAAGCGAGAACTCCGTATCTACTCTGTAATACTTCTTCCTATTTCTATGCCTGGCCCTGACCAATCCAATCCGCCTGAGGTTCTCAAGCTCCCTCCTTATCGAATTAATCTGCTCATGCAAGAGGCGTGTAAGCTCCCTTATGTAATACTCCTCCTCTGGATGAAGAAGGAAGGTTGATAGCAGCTTGACTCTTGTCTGAGAGCTAAACAGTGCTTTAAGAATAGTCGATGACATAGAAGCACAAGTTAACTAACCTTGCGTTCACAAATAGTACTCATGAGTATCCAGTTAGTGCAAGATTATTACTCAACCCCAAGATTACTATATTAGTACGCATTATTTGGCTTAATATAAACAAGAACTTGGAATTAAGCCCCTAAATATGAGGTATCTTTGAACACAATTTCTACTCAACTAATGTAAGCTTTTATGTTCTGGTTATATTTGTATTACATTCAACATCCTCAAATTGATAAAAAACCTCAATTCTGCTAGAATAATAGGAATGTTTACACGCAAAAAAATATTAGCAGCGCTAGGACTTGTAGGAGGCTTGACTCTGGTCTGCCTTGTTTCACCTTTTAAAGAAACACTAATTACGAAAGTTGCCGCTACTTCACCATTCCCTGGACAAGATATCAACGACCTGATTATTAAGTCATCCATGCTAGCTGGATTCCTGCTTGGAATGACATACAAATTAGTACACATTTTGGAGGTACTCGTTGATCCCAGAACATTCATAGATATTGCATACATCGGACCAGCTCTTCATAACATCTGGGCAATTTCGAGAAACGTGGTAAATGTATGCTTGGCAATTCTATTGCTGGCAGGAGGTGTTGTACTTGTTGTTTTGCCAGATAAGAAATCTGCAATGCTAACGCTTGTACCAAAATTCATACTTGCAATGGTATTAGTAAATTTCTCCTGGTTCTTTCCCCGGATAATCCTGGATGTATCCCACGTTCTAACTGCTACCGTTTATACAATACCAGCTGCTGTCTCTAATACTGGTATAACATGTGAAACAAAAGATGAATTTGGAAATCCACAACCATGCAAAATATGGAAGGGAGTGAAATTCGGAGTTACACAGGAAGAAAAAGCAAGTCTTCCGCCAGGTTACACTTGTTATAATGAAGGTTCAGGAGACATGATTTGTTATCAGAAAGTTCCACTTTCTGATGCTGCAAACAGTCCAGGATCTATTTTTAGCGGGTTGATATTTAATCATGCAAACATAGCATCCCTGACCATGTACAAATCTCCAACGATCTTGACTAATAATAGCCCCTCTTCGGGAGCTGGTACCAGTCAAACGGAGAAAGAAATGATGGTACTTATGAACATTGGTTTTGCGTTGGTACTAATAATGATGCTCGCTACACCACTTATTGCAATGGCAGCTGCATTTATTCTAAGAATTCCAATCCTGTGGCTTACTATTGCATTTATGCCATTCATTTTTATCGGATTTTTGATAGGAGACAGGATACCTGAATCTATGAATCCGAAGAAAATCTGGTCACACTTCTTAGCAGCAGCTTTCTTGCCCTTTGCTGTATCAATCCCCTTGTCAGCAGGATTTATATTGCTTAATGGTGCTGTAGAAATATTTAATAATGCTACCCTTTTGCCTTCAACCGCATTTGGTGTCTTGCAAGACGAACAGAATTTGTCGATCCCGGGTCAAAGAACAATTCTGGATCTTCTTTGGCTAATAATGACATTCATGGTTCTTTGGATGGGAACATTTGCAGCCCTGAAAGTTGGAGTATTTGCAAAAGTTGTGGAGCCAATCCAGAGAGCAAGCAAAACTCTCGCCAAGCTTCCACTTGCTGTACCCTGGATTCCGATCCCTGGAGGTGGCAAACAATCTCTTGCATCCATTGCCGGTGCGCCTAGGATGGTAGAAACTGCCAGACGCTCAGCTATTGTCTCGCAGCAAAGAGGGCTTTCACAAAGGCTCAACACCGCATTTGGAAACGAGTCGCAGCAGGGTACTGGTGGTAACACTCAATGGAACGGACCACCGATGTCTGATGCTGCATTTAGAGATCACGTTAGACGTGAATATACCAACAGGACCGACAATACGTTTAAGCAAAACATTGATTCTAATGTTGTACAAAACTTTAGTGGCATTGATGACACCGACTGTGATGCTAACTTTATAGCTAAGATCGGAAGACAAGAACACGACACTCCTCAATTGCAGACATTTAATACAGGTATGGATAACCTCAGAACTGCAATACGCAATATCGATAACGGGCCTATGGACATCAATCGAGCAAAAGCTGTTTTATCAGAAGCAGGAGAGACCATTGTAACAGGCAGTAATCGAGAAAAAGCTATGGAAGAATGGATACTCAAGAATGGGGGGTAGCTTGACCTCACCCCAAACCCCTCTCCTACTTTGTAATTGATTGTTACAGGCTGGATTTGTTAATGATGCAATGAAGTAACAGGAGAGGGGCTTTCTTTAGACCCCCCTTCTCCTGTTAATCAAGAGAAGAAATAGAATAAATAAATCAAGATTCTATCATAAACAGAGTAGGAGAAGGGGCCGGGGGATGAGGTCAAGCCTTCTCCTTCTTCTTAAGCTCCCTCATAAACACCTCCATCTGATCCCCTTCTTCAATCAGAGTACTTGTTTCTATGCGCATACCACACTC
>CAZYBL010000046.1:0-9670 GCA_964645805.1 uncultured Candidatus Peribacteria bacterium
GATCCTGAATCTGTCCCACAACTGCAGATTTCCAGAATTTCTAGGACAATTGCAAATGCTGTACAGATCGATCCAGTTAAATTAAAAAACCTTCTTAGAAGTAGGCCACTTAGATATGTTGCGATAATGAAAAAACTATCACCTCAGATGTCATCATCAATTAAAGAAGCAAAGTTAGCATCTATAAAAAAGACTCAGGCGAAAAAGAAAGAAGCCCCTACTTTAGAAGCTGCACAACAAATACACGATCCGCTTAGAAGTATTGCGCTTATACCTGAGCATTGGCGTTTTTATCCAGACGGAACGATAGCATCACATGTAGTCGGATTTTTAAATGTCAATCAAGAAGCTCAATATGGAATAGAAAGAACTTTCAATCCTCAACTGCGTGGACAGGAGGGTCTAATAAGCGCTATGAGTGATCCTTCCGGAGGGCAGATACTAACATCCGAACAAACGATTGTAGATCCGCAGGATGGTGATTCGATAATTCTTACAATCGATAGAACTATCCAGAAACAAGTTGAAGAAATACTTGATGAAGCAATTGAAAAATACGAAGCAGAAAGTGGACAGGTAATTGTTATGGATCCATTTACGGGCAAGATAATTGCAATGGCGAATGCGCCTTTGTTCGATAGCAATATATATGGAACTGTGTATTCGAAAGAGCCGACATATTTGGATGAAAAGAAACAAAAAGAGGTAGTTGTAGAGCTCGTTCATCCCGAGACAAATGCCTTTATACTAAAAGCGTATATAGGTGATGTGTTTACCGAAGAAGGGCGTGAACAAATATCAGAAGCAAAAAGAGAGCAAATCGCAAAATTAGAGGAGTTGTACGATATAAAGGATATTACCCGTTACTACCTTTATGTTGGGGAAAACCAACGAATGGAAATATTCCCAACCGAACACGAAGACATTTGGCTTAAATATGAAAACAATATTGGAGTTGGATCATATTTGAATAGGACAATACAATCGATTTATGAACCGGGGTCAGTTCTTAAAGCAGTTACGATGGCAGTAGCTCTAGATCAGGGTGAAGTGACTCCTACAGATACATATAATGATGAAGGACCGCTTGAAATTGATGAATATACAATTAGAAATGCTCTGGGTAGATATTTTGGTGAAGTCACAATGACTAATTGTTTGGAGTACTCCGTTAACACATGTATGACGAGTGTTTCTGATAAGCTTGGTCGCAAACTATTCCAGCGGGTTTTAGACAGGTTCGGGTTCGGAAAAGTAACTGGTGTTGCGCTTGAGGATGAACAACCGGGGGAAGTTCTTCCTTGGAAACAATGGAGCTCAGCTCTTCTTGCAACTGCAGCTTACGGCCAGGGAATTTCCGCAACTCCACTACAAGTAACAACTGCATTCTCGGCTCTTGCGAACGGAGGAAAGCTTATGAAGCCACTGATTATAGATAGTGTTGTGCATTACGATGGATCAGTTGAATCAATTTCGCCTTATGTAGTAGATCAGGTAATTACTTCCGAAGCTTCCGCAACCATTACCGCAATGCTTACAAGTGCGGTTTCAAATGGTTTTGCAAAACCTGCTAAGGTCCCCGGCTACAGGTCAGCAGGAAAAACCGGGACAAGTCAGATTGCAGGACCGGGTGGTAAATATGAATCAGGTACAGGATCAACAATCACCTCATTCGCAGGATATGCACCCATTGATCATCCCAAGTTTGTAATCTTCGTCAAATTCGACCGACCGCATGTGGTTGAATATGGATCGGAGTCAGCTGCACCGGTCTTCAAAGAAATCGCGGCGTTCTTGTTTAAATACTATGGGATTCCGCCGGATGAGGAGTAGCGACCTCATCCCTCTAATCCCCGTTTCCTAAAACTCTCGTTTTGTAGATAAACATCTCAGCAGTTATCTCGCGCCACAGAATTGGGAAGGCATTTGTATGATGCATCTCTAGTATCAGCTTATCATTGAATCGTTCATCTACTATTGGTGAGTTTAAGTGTACCAGTGGACTCGTGCCACCGTATTGATCGCATTCCAATATGCCAGCATATCCGTCAGGAATTCTGACAGCTTCTTTACTTTGAGTGACAATAAAATCGTCTCTCTCTACTAATCTTTTTGGATCAACTTCTCTTGGTACCAACAATCCTTCCAAATCTGGTCTGCCTCCGTCTAAGTTATAAGGTTGAGGGTGCTCGGTTTCCGGGTCTACTGCCAACTCGATGTTATCGGCGCTAAGGACAATGCCTCCTTGTGGACTTACCATCTGGTCATCACCATCAAAGAGCGGTTTACCTTCATGTTTTGTTTGTTCCAACAATTGTAAAACTTCGTCTCTTGCAAGCCTAGATCCATGAATATTAAAGAATCTGCCAAACTGCTTACCAACTTTTACATCAACATTTAAGCTTTTGTAACTTCCAACACGAACAGTAGCTCTAATTGATTCGGGGTTTATTTCAATCATAGGCTCTTTGGTCCTGCTATCATTTTTTAATTTTGCGAAGATTCCTAATTGAGCAAGACTTGATCTGGTTCCAAAGCAATAGTTAGCCATACAAGATGGTGTTTGGAACTCCTGTGTTAAATCAATATCATCTTCTACCGTTGTTTCCACATCACCCTCCCAAGCATTATGTCCGGATGGGTGCATTTCCATTCTTGTAATAACAGCATCTTTATCAAGAATCGTCATACCTGGCCTATCATCTTCACGTAAAGCGCGTTTGGCCATGGGTATCTGATACTCCTATAGAAATCGCATGTCAACTATCTTTGTTATTTAATGTATGGAATACCGCTGGATGAGGAGTGATTGGGGAAAGAACGAAAGATCCAAAGAGGACAAGGAAGGATTATGGAAAAAGATTAAAAGGATAAAAGGCTTCGATTCTTTCAGTTTTTTATACTTTTAACCTTCCTTTGAGTCTTTGGATCTTTGATTCTTTTTCTACTCTATTTAACTGTCACACTCTTCGCAAGATTACGTGGCATATCCGGATCCTTCCCTCTCTTAACTGCTAGGAAGTAAGCTAGAGCTTGAACAGGAATTATATTTACAAGTGCCTGAGCAGATCCCGCTTCCGGAACTTTAATCCAAACATCAAAAGCTTCATTATTTTCAGGAGCAATTCCTATTATAAATCCGCCGCGGGCTTTTAGCTCAATTGCATTCGAGATGATATCCGCCTTTACCTCATCATTCCCAATCAAAGCAATACAAGGAGTCCCTTCCTCTATAAGCGCAATCGGACCGTGCTTGAGTTCTCCTCCTGCGAAACCTTCTGCATGAACGTAACTAACTTCTTGGATTTTAATAGCACTCTCCAAAGCCATAGGATAGTTCCAGCTTTTTCCTATGATGAAACAGTCAGAATGATCTTGCATTCGCTCAGCTATCCCTTCAATAAATTCAACATATCTGGGATTAAGCATGTCGTTGACCTTCGATGCGGTTTCGAGCAGTACTTTTCGGCCTTCCTGAAGTTTATCAGCGAGCGCATAAGCAATAAGAAGCAACACTGCCATCTGTCCGGTCAACGCTTTGGTTGAAGCGACCGCGCGTTCAGGCCCGGCATTAATCAGCAAAGAGTAATCTGCTTCACGATCAATTGTTGATCCTTCAACATTAACTATCGCAAGAACTTTAGATCCCTTAGATTTTGCAATCTGCATTGCTTCCAAAACATCGGCTGTCTCCCCACTCTGGCTAACTACAATCAGCAAACTCTCCGGTACCAAAAAGTGATGATAGAGTTTGAATTCAGATGCAGGTGCGAAGTTAACGTGCTTCTTTGCAATAACGGAAAAGAAATATTCAGCAGCCATGCATGCTTTAGCTGCGGTTCCGCATCCAACAAGGAATGTACCACGCGCGTTTCTTATAGCGTCAGCTAAGGTCATAATCTGTTCTTCGTCTTGGTTAACTGCTCTGGCAATAGAATCTTTCTGCTCCATTATTTCCTTCAGCATAAAGTGTTCGTACTCCCCTTTCTGAGCTTCTTCAACGGACCATGTAATTTCAATCTCTCTCTTTTCAATTTCTTCTCCAGTTTCGAGACTAGAGAATATGATGCTTTCTCCATCAGTTACGACCAGCTCACCATCATCCAAGTACTGAACTTTTTTGGTGTGTTGCATGAAGGCAGGAATGTCAGATGCAATGAAGTAAGAATCATCACCCACTCCCACAATCAATGGAGATCCTCTTCGTGCTGCAACTAAAGTTTTCGACTGTGTGTGAAGCGCGAGGAATGCGAATCTTCCTTCAAACTTAGAGCACGCCATTTTTGCAGCTGATGCAAAATCATCTGTTTCCTTCATATACTCCTCTATTATATGAGGGATGATTTCGGTGTCTGTTTCTGATTTGAAGTCATAGCCTTTGGCAATTAGTTCAGATCTAAGTTCCTGATAATTCTCCAGTATTCCATTATGAACAACCGCGATTGTCTGGCTTGAGTTCGCATGCGGATGAGCATTTTCTTTGGTCACTCCCCCATGGGTTGCCCATCTGGTATGACCTATCGCGAGGGCGCTGTCTTTTGGAAATGAGTCGCTATCTACTCCACTAATTTTCCCAACATCTTTTGTAATCAAAACACTCCCATCACTCTTGCAGGCAACTCCCCAGGAGTCATATCCACGGTATTCAAGATTTTTAAGACCTTCGATTACAAGCTTTCCTGCATCGTTTTGCTTTCCGACATAACCGAAGATTCCGCACATAATGGTGGTATTTTACGGAGGATTGGGTTGTAGTCAATGATATAGAAAGGTTAAATGGTTGAATGGCTGAATGGTTACTAAAGTATTACAAAGTTCGCTGCTCGCCTGCGAACCATTCAGCCATTTAGCCATTTAACTATTTGACTAAACAAAAACTTATCCTTACTCTCTTTTACACAAAATGCCGATTATTAAATCAGCCATCAAACGCGCAAAGCAAAACACGGTCCGGGAGGCCCGCCTAAAGCCATTCAGGTCATATATGAAGACTATGATTAAAAAGATTGATGAGTTTGTTAAGGCTGGCAAAAAAGATGAGGCTGCGAAGCTTTTACCTGAGGTTTACAGTGCTATAGATACAGCTTGTAAGAAGAATATTATTCATAGGAGGAATGCTGATAGGAAGAAGGCGAGGGTTAGTAAATTGTTAAAATAAAACCCTCGCGCCCGCGAAGGGGCGCTCTGGTTTTATTAAATGATACAAATCTAGTCGCAGCCCTTCGTGGCTGCGAAGAAATTTGTTAGAATTTAAATGATTTATTAATGAATTTAATATCTTTAGACATCGGCAAAAGAAAAACCGGCATAGCCTTTTATAATGAAGAAACTCAGGTCCCCATCCCCTTAGATACAATTATTCATGACTCAGATGAGGCTTTGATTGAGGCAATTGAGGCTGAAGCGGAGGAAAGGGCTGTAAATACGCTAATTTTAGGTCTTCCTCTGCTCCCCTCTTCAGAAGAAGGCTCACAGGTTAAATATGTCAGGAATATTGCTGAAATGCTGAAAATCAGGGGATTTCAGATCGAATTTGTAGATGAGCGGTATACAACGCCCAAGAAACCGCTCTCAGATGGTAATATTGAGGCTGCTTTGGCTATTCTGAATACATATTTAAGCAACAATTAAAAAGGTAATAATTTAAATTTTAGCCCTAATTGCCAATTAAAGCAGTAATTTTATATTTATGTATCCTTAACCCCCTCTCCCACTTAGAAGTGGGAGAGGGTTGGGTGAGGGATGGTAAATACTAAATTAAAATTGCAAAAAGCTTCGTAAATAAACATTTGACATATATAGATATTGCTTTAAAATCTTATCCTTTCTGATCATTTATACAATTCTCTTAACTAATAGCTATAAAGCTATAAGTATGGATATACGTCTACTCAAATACGATGTACATCTTTCTAATCTGTCAAATTTATAGTATAAAGAGGGTTGTTTTATTCCCCGCCCAATATGCCTGACACTTCATCAACTGGAGCTCAATCAAGCACCGCGGCAGCACCTAAACAGCTGACCGTTAACTTGAATGAGCTACTCAAAAATCTATTCCTCGTTCTGACAGAAAAAGAAGCCAAAGTTATCGAGAGGAGGTTTGCCCTGCAAGGACAACCTAGACAAACTCTGGATAAAATTGGGAAGCATTTTAACGTGACCAGAGAACGTATACGTCAGATAGAGAGCATCGCTCTTGGCAAGCTTAGACGAACTGTAAGGACTACAAAATTAGATGAAGTAAATCAGGTAGCACGTTCCATTTTGCATTCTCATGGAGGGCTAATGCGTGAGGATGAGCTAATAAGCGCAGTGCTTAAGAGGATTCAGGGCTCTACAGAAATGGATGGAGCGGTACTTCGCCTTTCATTTACTATCGACGGAGAGATGCATCAGGGAACGCGTAGTAATACATTCGTTCCATTCTGGAGGCTTGAATCACTCTCGATGGAAGACATAATGAAGATAGTAAACTCGATAGTTAAGATTCTTAAGAAGAGGAAGAACTGCATGGAAGCAGATGAATTGGTTTCTGCGATCCAGAAAATGAATCTGTTTGAAGGCAGAGTGCCAAGCAGAGATTTGATAGTAAGCTGCCTTGGAATTGATGAGAGATTAAGAGAGATTTCCGAAGGGTGGGGGCTAACTGAGTGGAGGTTTGTTAGACCACGTTCTATCAGGGATAAGGTAGAGATAATCCTGAAGAAAACTGGAGAACCTCTCCACTTCATGGAGATTGCTAACAGAATCCGTGACGCTCAATTCGACCACAAGAATGTAACCGTTCAGGCTGTCCATAACGAGCTTATCCGTTATCCACAATTCGTTTTGGTTGGCCGTGGCCTTTATGCGCTTAAGGATTGGGGATATGAGCCGGGAACTGTGGCTGATGTTATTGAGAAGATTCTTAAGGATAAGGGGCCGTTGAGCAAAAAAGAGATCATTGCAGAAGTAGCCAAGCAACGCACTGTAAAGGTGGGAACGATTTCTTTGAATCTTCAGAAGATGCCGTATTTCAAGAGGGTTGGTAGGGCAGTGTATGCTTTTGATAATGCTAAAAAGTAGGTGATAGGTTCTAGGTTCTAGCTGCAGGGCAATGTTAAGCTGTTTTTTGGCTAGTTTATTATGCTTAGTAATAGTACTTTATTGCCCTGCTGCTAACCCCTATCACCTAGTCCCTCTTAAAATATGAAAAAGCACTACTCACTATTCACTATTCACTTACTAATTTTTGGATTTGGCTTGGTACTCGGTGGTTGTGGAAATGGAATTGAAACAACCCCTCTCCCAGCCGGCGAACAGGAGATAACAGGAGTCTTGGAACCCACTGAACTTTCCTTCAAGCGAAGAGGTACACATAAATTATTTATGGATGGAGTTGAGGTGTATTATGCTGAAAGTCAGAGGGTGAACCTTCGTTCTTTTGAGGGTGTTTTGGCAACTCTTAAAGGTCGTCTTGAACAGAACATTGACTCAAAAGACATGCCAGTTTTAGTAGTAAGTGAGATAGTTAAATCAGAAACCAATGATAAGGAGTGGGTGCTTAGATCTTTCGGCATTTCATTTAGTACTCCCAAGGAATGGACCAAGGATGGGAGCACAAGCGATGTCCAATTCTTTATTCCAGAGAATCCAAAACCAATTATTACAGTTTTTAGACAGGAAGAGGAACCACCTTCGGGTCATAAGATAAAGATCGACGGAAAAGAAGCCACTCGAGTTCAGGATTCCAGGAGTGGAGCTGAGTCTATCTACATTAAACTTAAAGAAGAGTATGTAGTCATACTCTTTTCTCCAGATAAGGGTGACATCCTGACTTTAAGAAGCAGGTGGCTATCGATTCTCAGGAGCATCAGGGTTTCATCGAGCGGTAAAGATTCAGATATCCCAATTACAGGTACCGGAGGTACTATTCCATGTGGAGGAGTAGCAGGGATCCTTTGTCCCCCTGGTTACTTTTGTAATATTACTGATTTAAATGAAAATATTGGGCATTGTGAGAGGATCTAAGTACGTATTGCAAAACCAAAAAAACATGTCAAATGTACCTTACTAGGTATAAACAAAACCTCTTAAAAGTGCTATAATAAATAGATTCACACAAACATAAATGTACCCCGACTTCAGGAAGCTTCTCCGCGGCTTGTGCAGAATCAACGGCGCTAATCGCGCGCGACGAGTGCACAAATCCGTCCGACCCATGATCGGCGGTTTGTGCCATCCTTTTATAATTTTACTTAAGCTTGTAAAAGTAATTGCATTTTTCCTAGTAGGTTGCTTCAAAGATGCGTGGGAAGCTATAACAGACTATAAACATGACAACCCAAAACGAAAGTCTATGCTTTGGAGGAAGAATTTTAAGATATGTATCGCGTGGGTTACGTTTGCAAGCCTGCTTTTTCAGTTAGTCATATGGGTAGTAATTGAACCGATAAATCTTACGGCACCCATTGATGCATCTTCGGTAGAAAACTCTATGTCGGGAAGCTATATAGAAACAGAAAACGAAGAATCAGAAGATGGGATTGTGGTTGAAGATGGTATTGAAAAGTATTCACATCCGTTTGGAGCTTCTCTGATTTCTGAAAAAACTGATAGGGACAACATTTTGAAGTGGCCAATTTTGAATAAGATAAAAAATAATTTTATATTTGATGCGAAGGTAGATATTGGGTCTTTGAAGGGGGAGGTTGCAGCTGGGTCGGGGGAGATTGTTACCGAAGATTTGGAAAGTGAGGAAAAAGAAGAAGAGAAAGAATTGAAAGAAGAATCCTCCTCCGCTAAAGCTTCGGAGGACAAGAAAGAAAAAAATCCTACGGATCCGCAGGAGGAAAAAAGTGAAAAAGAAGGGGAAGAAGAAAAGAAATTAAAAGAAAAGGAAAAAGACCAGGAGCATCCGTCTGTCCTGAGCGAAGCCGAAGGATCCCCGGATGCGGAGGAAAAGAATGTAAAAAAAGAAGAGAAATTAGAAGAAGAAAACAAGAGCGGGTCGCCCGTCCTGAGCGAAGCCGAAGGATCGACCCGCGATGTCGAGAATATAATGATTGATGCAAAGGTAGACACAGGTTCATTGCTTCTGGAATCGGAAGCTACTGAGGTTGATTTGTATATCGAAGAGGATGTTATTGAGTCAACAGTTGATCAGAATCAGTCCTTTGATGTGCTGGAAGAAGAACCGGAAATAAACACTGATTACACTGATTTATTAGATAGCACGGATAACACGGATACGGGTGCTGTGCTATCAGCTACAGGATCGGTGGAATCCGCGTCCGGATCTGCGATATCAGCGTCTACCGGATCAGTGTTATCTGTGCCAGAGTCACCAAAATCAGCATCGGGCATAATCATGGAAGCTAGAGTGGATACGGGATCTTTGGTTTTGCCGGAAGAGCCCGCACCAGACACAAGTGTTAAAGTTGCTTCCGGATCGTTCAACATTACTCTTGATGCAGTCACGGAGACAGGGTCGATTACGGCTGGAACAGGATCAGCTATTGCAACTCAGACTGGAGCAGTATCTACTGGTACAGGAGTTGTAACTTCGACTGGTGCTGCGGTAGAAGCAGGATCCGGTGCGACTGAGTCAGGTGCAGATCTTGCAGGATCAGGATCGCTAACTCAATCAGGCACAATAATTTATGGGGTTGAACAAGAGGAAGGGCCA
>CAZYBL010000047.1:0-8882 GCA_964645805.1 uncultured Candidatus Peribacteria bacterium
GCGATTAAGTTTAGCTTTTGGTTCTCCTCAAGGAATACTTGGTTGAGTTTTTTTAGGGCCGATTCGCATTCGACAGGAATTGCCATTTATGAAACAGATTACATGATTATTTAGATTACGCAGACTAATTTCTTGAATTATGTATACCATTTAGTTTCTCCCATCATGGTTCAGATAATCTGGCAATTGCAGATATTGGGTGATGTGATAGATTGGAGCAGGTAACCAATAACCAGTAACCAGTAACCAAAAACTCCTTATTTTTCCGCCTCACGAGCGAGACGCTCGTGACAATTCCTTCCCTCCCATCCCATGCCCCACGGAAAACGAATAGCAGAATTACTACTAAACATTGGTGCGGTTAAAGTCTCAGTTGATCCGCCTTTTACATGGACAAGCGGTATTAAATCTCCAATTTATTGTGACAATAGGATGGTATATAGCCATCCGGATGCTAGGGACTTTGTGGTTCAGTCATTATTATCCAGAGTCAGAACTCTTCATGTAGAACCTGATGTAATTGCGGGGACAGCTACTGCGGGAATCGGGTGGGGTGCATTAGTCGCGAGTTTCTTAAGACTTCCGTTTGTTTATGTTGGTAAAAAGGCAAAGGAACATGGAGCAAAAAAAAGAATTGAGGGAGATCTGCACCCCGGAAAGCACATTGTGTTGATTGAAGATCTAATTTCTACTGGTGGTAGTTCTATTTCTGCGGTAGAAGCTTTGCGTGAAGAAGGGGAGGGGACAGTTTCTGATATTGTGGCGATCTTTACATATGATTTACTAAAATCGGCAGAGAAAGCTCAACAATTTGCTGTAAAGTATCATCCGCTCTCAAACTTCTCTCAGCTTTTGGATGTAGCTAAAGAAATGGGTTCCTTGACGGAAGAAGAAGCGAACATTGCTGCAGATTTTACAAAAGACCCGGAGAATTGGTTTTCGCAATCTGCTGTTGCGGCTTAGGAATGACAGTGTCGGCATGAGGTTTTGGTTTTTTCCGATTTCTTTTTGTCCAGGCGCTGTAGGTAAAAGACAATAAGTAAAAGACAGCCAAATATACCAACAAGTGCTCCTGCTATATTGCCTGCGGTTATTAGCTCATCTAGGTTCATTTGGTACTGGGTAAACAGATGTAATAATAACTGATAAGAAAACTAAGAACAATCCAAGGACTAAACTGATGATTGTTCGTTGAATGTCGTGTGGTACCAAGGCACTTAGAATTGCAACTGCAGCGAATTCTGTAGAAAGATCGGATGCAACTTTTATCCATGGGTTGAGCCGAAAGCAGCGTAGTATTATGTAAAACAAAGGTGTACATGCTATCACCTGCCATTAAAAGATGCAAAATTAAAATTCTGCTTTAAAAGTGGCTATTCAAAGCAAAAAACATCAGTTTTAACCATTGACAAATTCGGGTCTTGGTGTATGATATGCGACTTACGTGTGTGCTTGCTTGTTTCGTTGGAAAGGGGGCAAGGCACCTCGTAGGTGTCTTGCTCCTTGAAATCAGTGGTTTCAATTTTGACAGTTATTCACTTCTTTAGAGAAAGGTGGTTCGTTATGAAGAAAGCTAGAAGCTTCTTCGGAGATTGCTCCAACGCGTCTAATGCGCAAAGACGTGTACGGAGCGCGCGTCGCAGAAAGTGGCGCAGATTGTTTGTAGAACCGCTAGAGAAACGAGTTCCTCCGGCGGCGGACCTTGCGGCAGTGTTTTTCGGTGCCCCAAGCGTCCTGTTTTATGGGCAAGAAGATGTATCATTGAATGTTGGTGCACGAAACGACGGTGACGAGATGGCTGAGGAGTCGGTTGTGGCTATTCGAACTGTCGATGGCTTAGAAATGAATGTTGGGCTGTCGTCGCCGAATTGGTTATACGATCCTGACTTGGGCGCCTACGTGCATGATCTACCGCCGATTGAGGCAGGAGAGGGTGCAGCCGAGACCATCGTATTTGGTCTCGGAGAGTTAGACCAATCGGAAGTCACTTTCGTCGTCGACGTAATCCCGGGTGAAACTGATGAGCCGTTTAACAACACAGTTTCGTTCGGAATCGAAGTGATGTCGGAGGCACTGACAGGGCTCTTTGTGATGTTGGACGTGAACGACGACGGCAACTTGTCGCCGTTGGATGTCCTGGAGGTCATTGCTGGCCTCAACACTCACGGAGTTGTCACTGGAATTCCAACCAACGAACAGTTCTATGGTTCGACAGAACCCGAACCCGATCCCGATCCGCCTCCGCCCGATCCTGATCCGGACGATCCACCCGTTGTGGAAATCAATCCGCGAATCGTTAGTGAGTCGCGGAATATTCCGGAGCGTGGAATGGGTGGGCCAGCGGAGCTGGCGACTATCGAGTACCTGATTGGGATGAGTGACGGGACTGCGGCTCAGCCGCAGGATTTCCGCCAGTACTTCTCCGTCAACTTCGAGAACGAAGAGTGGCAACCCAATCTGCCGTTGGCAACTTTCGCCACCGACACGTATGTGTTGGATGAGCAGACGGGTGGTCCTCTGCAGGCAGTCGAGGTTGGTTCGGGCGTCGATCATGGTTCGTGGATCACGCAGGAGTTTTACGTGGACTTGGTAAATGTTACGACCACGGATGAATTCACGGTCGTGACGACTCCGTCATCCGGGACCATCGATGGTGACGTCTTCTGGGTGGATTTGTTAGTCACTCAGGAGGGTCCCATTTCGGTTCGCGGCCCCGAGATGCCTGTTACCGATGAGCCGAATCCCGATCCCGATCCGCCGACCACGGATGTGAGGTTGTTTGTCACGGAGCAGGGCTTAGGTCCTGTAACGGTCGACGCCGGTGCAGAGGATGTACTGGCGGTAGATTTGCAGGTTGTGGTCGACTCGTCGTTCGGTGATCAAATCGAGGAGGATGTGATCGTAACTAGCCTAACGCTTGGAGCTGCGGCTGGAAACGTCAACCTAGTCGAAGATGCAGTGTTCAAGTTCGATGTGGATGGCGATGGCTCGTTGGATGAGCTAGCGTCAGCGGCCCCCAGCAATGGGGGGGTTACTATTCAATTCCCAGTAGGTACCCCCGTCTACCTCAACGACATTGAGACGGATTCCAAGGTCAGCGTCGACATCGTCGATGATCCGACAGGTGAATTGACGGTTCAGCTCGAGGTCACGAACATCGTTGCGGAAACCGCCGCGGATGGGATCCCTCTCACGGGTGTTTCATTTGATGGGGCTGATCCGACGATGAACATTCAGGTTGCGACGGACGTTTCTACGACCATCACGGTCGTTCCGCTGCCGACACCCGTTCTGTCCTTTGTCCCGGATCCGGTTCAACCGAGTACGCTTACTGCTGGTGAGATCGATGAACCGATCGTAACTGGAACGTTGTTCGCCGATGGTGGCGACATCAATGTGACGGTTGCGACCCTCCTATACTGGGAAGGGTATCCCGACGATTTGATTGCGGCTACGTTGTTGTGGGACTCCCAAAACAACGGAACGCTCGATCAGAGCGTCCTCCATCCTATCACCTCCAATAGCCAGGTGTTGACCGAATTCCATGTCAATATCCTAGTTGCGGAGGATGATGGTGACGGAGTCCCCATAGCTCTATGGGGCGATGTCAATCCGTTGGCAGACGATCGCGGTTGGGACTATCTGGCTGTCGATCTGATCATGAAAGGCTTCGCCAACGAAACCGGTGCTCTGATCGATAATCTGAACATCGGTTCTGCGCGACTGGAAATGGTTAGTTGATATCCGTCGAAGATGGAAATTCGAAACCACGTAAATGATTTCGGCAAAGGAGCGAAATCGCCAAACCGTCTGGCCCCCCGAGGGGGCTGGGCGGTGTTTGGTATGGTTCCTCTCCCCCCGACCCCCTCTCCAAGGGTGAGGGGGAGTCTTGATACTGGCTCCCCTTCCTCCTTAGGAGGAAGGGGGCGGGGGATGGAGGAGGAGTTCAAAACTGTTTGAGGAAGCGCAAATCACTCGTAAAGAATGATCGAATATCCTTAATCTGATGTTTTATCATTATTGGACGCTCAATGCCGAACCCGAATGCAAAACCCTGCCATTTATCAGGATCAATTTTTACATTTCTAAGAACATTGGGATGAACCATTCCGCATCCGCCCATCTCTAACCATTTACCTTCTCGGCTGTCTTTTATCTCACCCTGCCACATCATGTCCATCTCCATGCTTGGTTCCGTGAATGGGAAAAAGCCGGTTCGGAAGCGGAATTCAACATCACGGCCGATTAGTTCTCTTAGAGCAGTGATCAGAATACACTTAAGATTCGCAAGCGAGATGTCTTTGTCGATCATCAATCCTTCAAACTGATGGAACATTGGAGAGTGTGTCGCGTCGCTGTCTTTTCTGTAGGTTTTACCCGGGCAAATCATTCTAAATGGAGGTTTGTGTTCTAGCATGTAGCGAATCTGAACTGGTGATGTATGTGTCCTGAGTACTGTCTTTTTTTTGCCTTTCATAAAAAACGTGTCTTGAGAATCACGGGCGGGATGATCATCCGGAATATTTAGTTTGTTAAAGTTGTAGTCCTCGGACTCAACTTCGGGTCCGTATGCAACGTCAAATCCCATTCGTCCAAATATTTCTTCTATACTACGCATGAATTCAACAACCGGATGCAAGTGTCCTTGTGATTTTTCAGGAAGATCCAGCGTTACATCAATTGAATCTTCTTTAATAAGTAGATTGTCACCTGGAGTTCCCAATTTATTTTTTAGAGATTCAATTTCATCCACAAAATTCTTCTTTTGCTCATTTAATTCCTTGGCTTTCGTTTTCTTTTCGCTGTCAACAAGGTCCTTAAGTTCCCTCATAGCTAGTGTCATAGCTCCACTTTTTCTGCCGAATATTTCCTGCTCAAGCTCCTCTAATTCTCTTAAAGAAGAAACTTGCTTAAGTTTCTTGGAATATTCTGCCCATGAATTTTGTGGTTTTGCTTCAGCCATGTGATAATGATACTACATATAGTAGGTCTAAATGAATACTCTTCTCTTCGGAATCATCCTCTCGGCATTATTTTCAGCAACATCACTCTTGGTGGTTCTTTTGCGTGTAAGCCCGATTACAGCGCCTGCGCAGGCGGTTCCTGCATTTTTCTTAAGCTTATTTTTAACGATTACAACAGTTGGAGCACTGGTATTTATTGCGATTTGGAAGATTTTTACAGTGCATACATGGGATATGGGAAAACTAACGAGCATTGCTCTTAGGCAGGGGATTATTCTTGGAATTTGTTCAACAACACTTGTTCTCTTCTTTAAATTGAATTTACTTAATTGGTGGATTGGGGGGTTGATTGTTGGGGTAGGGGTTTTGGTGGAGGCTGCGCTAGAACATTAGAGTCGCTAGTCGCTCGTCACTGGTCGCTGGACTAGCGACGCGTGACTAGTGACCAGTGACCCACTGATCCTAATTATTATTAAGAAACTCTTTCAGCGCACGAAAATCATCAAATAAAGCTTCTCTCAGATTCCCATTATGCAAAGCTGCAGCAGGATGATAGATTGGGAAGACAGTTATATCATCATTCATCTTCTGAGGTTTCCCATGGGCTGCAGTCATATTTAATTTCTGAAAGAAATGCTGAAGGGCGTGGCGGCCGAGTGGAACGATCACTTTAGGTTTAATAAGAGCAATCTCCATCTTGAGCCATGGCATGCATTGCTCTTTCTCTTCAGGAAGAGGATCGCGGTTACCGGGCGGACGGTATTTAACTACATTTGATATATAAACGTCCTCGCGCTTGAGGCCGATCGACTCCAAAAGCTCATCCAAAAACTTTCCCGCAGGTCCTACAAAGGGCCTCCCAAGTTCATCCTCCTTCTGCCCGGGAGCTTCGCCAATAAACATTATGTCAGCCTCAGGATTCCCTTCGCCGAGGACGGGGTTAGAGGTTTTGGCGAGGGGGCAGCCTTTCCAATCTTTTAGTTTTTCTTGGAGGAGGGGGATTGTGAGGGTCATAACGGTGGGGAATTGATAATTGACAATTGATAATTGACAATTAGCTAAAGAGAAAGGAATTCATTATCAATTGTACTTTTCTTTAATCTCCTCAATTCTAGTTTTCAGTTTCTCTTTTAAATTATTGTCTGACTCAGCCAAAATTCTGATTGCACTTAGAGCCGCATTCTTCGGATGTAGCACTGTCATTACAGGAACATCAGAAGGCATCCTCAGGCTTGAGTTAAGATCAACCTGATACTCCTCCAGGCTCGCAGCTGGTGGGCAGGTTATAACCGCCTGCGACCACGCCTCCAAGCCCATTGCTCATTCCGGCAATTGTGATTACAACCTGAGGTTGGGAATCTTCATTTAGTTTATTAACAATCTCTACAACCTTTTCGGGAACTTTATGAGCGGAAGCAACAACGGTTTCGGATGGAACATCAAATTCGCTTAATAGATCTGAAATCTTTTTTGCATGGTCGGAGTCGGATTGGGAGCCGAGAATGAGGGTTACTTTCATAGTGGTTGAATTTTAGAGATAAATTATTATAAAAGGAAGCATCATTCTTCACTAAAGTTACGAATGACAGGGAAGATGCGGAAGAATCGGCGCCCCGTAGAGCCCCCCCCTTGGGGCGGCGCTACGAAGGGCGCATTTTTTAAAAAAGCCGCTGCGCCCCGTGGGCGCAGCGGGCGTAGGCCCCCACCCCAAGGCCCTGCGGAGATGGGGGGGTTTTAGTTGGGGCTATTTTTTAAAAAACCCGGCGGCGCCCTGGGGGCGCCGCGGCCGTAGGCCCCCTCCCCAAGGCCATGCTGAGATGGGGGGTTTCAGATAGTGACCCTGGGTCGGGGAATGAGCGGTACGGGACTCGAACCCGTGATCTTTGGCATGTAATGCCACTGCCCTCGCCACTAGGCTAACCGCTCAAAAAGTGGTCGGTGCGGGATTCGAACCCGCGACATCGGCATTCATTAGTGCCGCGTTCTCCCAACTGAACTAACCGACCGAAGTGGGACCGCCGGGATTCGAACCCGAGTAGCGTCAATGCCATTGACGTGTCTTAGCCATTAGACGACAGCCCCGGTTATAAATGAACAAATGAGAGACGAATCTCTCGAGCGGTGACGGCAGGATTCGAACCTGCGACACGGGGGTTGCATTTCCCTGCTCTAACCGCTGAGCTACGTCACCTGATGAGTCGACCCGATATACAGGCCGAGACCGAAGAATACTATTAAAATTTTGTTGTAGGTCAAGTGATATGGTCACTTTTGTTTTAAACACGGATTACACTGATTTGCACTGATTACACGGATATCAAAGAGAGACCATGACGCGGATGCGAACATGGTCTCTGCTGCAAGCCCCAAGGAAGCACGCACCTGAAACCAAGTTCAGCGGCCCCTAAGGTCTCCGGTGACAGATCACCGAGAGCAGCGAGCAGGAATCGAACCTGCGACTGTGGAGTTGCAATCCACCGCCTTAGCCACTTGACCATCGCTGCAAATACGGAAGCGAAAAGGCTTGCAAAAAGCCTCCGATTGCGAGCAGTTTAAGAATCTGAGCGTTTAAGTCAACTAATAGCCTGACTTATTCTGTTGGCGGCGGCGGACTCTTTGGTGTCTGAAGTGCCACGTATTTCTTTCGGCAAATCAGCAGGTAAATAATTGGCAGGATTCCTGCTGAGTTGATAATTAAAATCGCAACAAACCAGTAGACCTGCTTTAGTCTGGCAGAGCGCCATAAGGCAAAGCCCTTTAGGACTAGCTCAACAATTGCAATGCCCATCAAGCCATATATGAGAGCAGTGTTCGGTTCGCCGGTTGTGAGGAGGGAGGAGAGGTTCATAATAAAATTGATAATTGAGAATTGAAAATTGAGAATTAATTTTCAGATACAAGTATATAGATGGGCACTTGGTGGAGCTAGCGCTTGGTTTTCCGAACTGGCTCAAGTTTATCACAACCTATGCTCAATCCCATCCTTCCTCCACACAATTCCATCTTCAGTATGAATCCACCATTCTTCAGGAAAACGAAACATATCGCCATTCATAGATTGATATATTCCATCGTCTACAGAAAATATTTGTCCCATTGAGTAACCAAGATTGAATTGACCATCAGAAGGTACAAGTCGCCCCTCTTCATCAATTGACCCAAGTAATGTACCCATGCTTCCAGAAAGAGTTGTAACTCTTCCATTTAATCTGCCACTATCATGTAAATACATTCCGGTTTTTTTCATAGTGTATGTTCCATGTGTTACAAGATTATGTCGTAAATTCTCATTTAAGATTGCGTCAATTAGTCTATCTCGATCCTGATCAGTAACGCCTCGAGAGTCCTTCATGCATATTTGTCTGATAACGCATGCAAAGTTTAGCGTCATCGATCTGATGTATGCTTCGACTAATGACTTTTGTAAAGGTACTACCTCACCGTCTCTCTCAGGAGCATTACGAGAATCGATTGTGCCGCCCATTATGAAAATTCCTAATTTTCTATTACTTTCATTCATAATCTAATATTAATACATATTGTATATTTGTCAAGGATTTGGTGGAGCTAGAGGGCCTACTACGCAAGCTTCGTAGACCGATGTATTCACGAACCATTCTACGTAGCTCGCGAAGTAGAATGGTGGAGCTAGAGGGATTCGAACCCTCGACCCCCTGCATGCCATGCAGATGCTCTAGCCAGCTGAGCTATAGCCCCACGTTGATGTAAGATGGCCTGCCAGCCGAAGCCAAAATTTACGAAGTAAATTTTGCGAAGGCTGGTGCGCCCGACCCCACTTCGCTCTTCGAGCTACGAGGGGTCTATTGGTTGCTTACGATTTCAAATGATCAGTTATAAGTTATTGAGAGCGTTTCATTTCGGGCGCCTAAAAAGATCAGTTCTTAGCTTACAATAGCA
>CAZYBL010000048.1:0-8499 GCA_964645805.1 uncultured Candidatus Peribacteria bacterium
AAGAATAACTATTACTTCACCTTCGGTTTTATTTAATCTTGATCGAAGTGAGTTCCAGGATTCAGCCTCGTTTGGTATAAGAACGGTTAGCATTGAGTCTTATGCATATTAAATAAAAAAAGAGGATGGTTAAATGGCTAAATGGTTAAATGGCTCGCAAGCGAGTATATAGATATGTTTCACTTTAGTAACCATTCAGCCATTTAACCATTCAACCCCCCAACTTCAATGCTTCCAACGCCGGCAATTCCTTACCAGCAATAAAATCCAACATCGCTCCCCCCGCAGTACTTACAAATGTATAAGCATCAAGCGAATAATCGTATCTATCATGAAAATCGAGCGTATCCCCTCCCCCAACAATCGAAACTGCGCCATTCTGGGTGGATTCTGCGACTGCTTCTGCAATTCTCTTAGTTGCATGAGAAAAACGATTCAGTTCATACATTCCAAGCGGACCATTCCAGATAATAGTGCCGGATGATTTGATGATTGTCTTATACTGCTCAATTGTCATCTTGCCAATATCAAATATAGCCATATCACCGGCAATACTTTCTGTGGGAAGATTAAGCTTCTCCGCATCTTCACTCGGCTCTGTTGCCAAGATTGCATCAACAGGCACATGAATCTTGGCTTTACCTTCCACCTCGCTCTCAAGCATTAATTCCTGAGCTAAATCAATAAATTCTTCATCATATTTACTCTTAGCTATGTCGTATCCCTGAGCTGCTATTAAAGTATTTGCGATACAACCTCCGACCAATACATCGTCGCCCCTGTCCATGAAGTTCTGAATTACCGGAACTTTTGTCTCTATCTTTGCACCGGAAATAATTAAAGTTAAAGGCTTTTTGGGATCATCAATTGCCTTAGAAAGTCCGTCGATTTCCTTTTGAACACCAAATCCTATACACCCAGGTATAAACTTAGGAACACTGGTCATACTGGCATGATCTCTGTGGCAATTAGTAAATGCATCATTCACATATAAATCCGCAAGCTCAGAGAGTTCTTTTCCAAGCCCATCACGCTCAGCTTCATCTTTACTCTTCTCACCTTTTTCATACCTCAAGTTTTCCAGTAGAAGAACTTCACCTGATTGTAAAGCTTCAACCGCACTCTTTGCCTCCCCTCCCCTACACTGGTCACAGAATTTGATTGGAGCTCCCAGTAGTTTCTCTAGAACTGGCACAAGCGGCTTCTGGCTCATTTCCGGCACACGTTCACCTTTAGGACGTCCTTGATGTGACATAATAATTAATTTAGCTCCCGAATCTATTACATGCTTCATCGTAGGAACTATCGCCTCGATACGCGATTGATCCTGTACTTCCCCATTCTCTAGCGGAATGTCGAAGCCGGCTCGAAGTAGTACGCATTTACCTGATAGTTTTTGGTCTTTGAGTTGGGGGTAGGTCATGAATTGATTTTAGCGCAGTGGCGCAGTAGCGCAGTAGAAGATTTATTGCTGATTGAGTTGACAGCAATTCGTAGTTCTATTTGAATACTCAAGCTTCAGAGACTTAGAGTAGGAACGCGCCCCAGTCTTTGGGTTCGCCGAAAAGAGCAGCCCTGCCAATCTGGAGTCGCCTATGTCCTGCGGGGCATAGGCGTTTTTTCTAAAACAACAGTTAGACAATATTTGAAAAGCCTAATTTTATTGACTTTAAAAGAACTAATAATAGAATTCCTCATCGTCTTCCCTATTTATACCTTCATTGGTTCAGAGAACGGGTTTATCCCGTTTGAACAATCATAAACTGAGGAAGACAAAGCAACATTTGGGGCTCAGAACACTCATCGTCTGAGTCCCTTATTTATACCCCTTCGCCCCGGTAAACCGGGGACTTCGGGGCATTATAATTGTTATATATTAAAGGAGTATAAAAAAACGCAGATCGGGTTTGGTGCTGGCTGGCTCCGCCACCGATCTGCGCACCAGGCCAAGCTGCGCATGCAGAAGACCTGGATTACGGGTGGACTGCAAGTGCAAAATACAGTCCTGACAGAAGTTCTGTTTCCAGATGCTCCAGAGGGGAGCAAGGTGAGGGGCTTGAAAAGCAAAATTTGAACCTCTGTCATTACAATTCTCCTTATTTGATTTGTGTAGTCAAGAAAAAAGGCGGCGGTAGTGCGCCTTTCGAGGCGCATTGACGCGTGAGCACAGGGGCAAGGCTGTCTCACGCAAAATTCAATCTACCACCGCCACATATTTATTTTTAATGATTTACAATTTCAGTCAAGTACTTTGGTGATATTTCTTCTTTCCAATAACCTTTTAGTACACCTTGATTGTTAATAATCACGTTTGCTTTTCCATTTTCATCCGAAGACTCATCCAATATATCAATTAATTGATTAATTGAAGTTTGCAAATCCTCCCCAACCAAATACATCCTCCTGTCAAAATGAAACATCTCACTCAATCGTTCAGGTAGTTCATCAATTTCCGTTGGATACTTCGCCATAAAAGCATCAATCCCCTTCTCTTTAAAATACTCATTCCATTCTTTTTGGATCTTTGAGGCGTTTGGGAATTTGCCGATGATGCCGTATATTTCCCTATCAGTTGATTTATTAGATTGTGTCATTCTTTTGGGGTCACTGGTCACTAGTCGCTAGACATTAAATATTGATATGCGACCAGTGACAAGCGACTAGCGACCCCCAATATGATAATATCTGTTTATGCAAATTTATTATTTGTACTCAATTCTTGCTCTTGTTCTCTGTATTCTGTTGCATCTGATTGCACTTAGAGCTTTTCCCAAATTTAAACTTCTAGATTTCCCCGAGCGCTATGGACACGAAAGAAAACCTCTCCCCTACCCTACAGGGATACTTGCGATTATTACTTTCATAATTTTCTTTATCTACATCGAATCAATCGCAAAGCAATCAGTCGGTGTACTAATTGGAGTTCTGATTATCGGAATATATAGCTTCGCAGATGACCGACGTCCACTCCCCTCTTGGATGCGGCTTTTAGTTCAGATAGTCTGTGCATTTATTATCTTTGCAACAGGCTCAAGAATTTACACAATCACAAATCCGCTTGAAGGAATTGCAGGTTTTGGAGAGCTCATCAAGCTAGATACTTTAGACATCATCACAGCAGGCTTTGGTCCACTTCCATTCTGGAGCGGAGTATTCACCCTGGTCTGGTTACTTCTTACAATAAATGCTCTCAATTGGTTTGATGGAATACCAGGGCAAGTAAGTGCGCTTAGTACAATTGGTTTTTTGACTATTGGATTTCTTGCACTTAGTGAAAGAGTCAATCAACCGGGGCTAGCGATGATCTCGTTTGTTTTGAGCGCAATAGCATTTAGTTCACTTCTATTCGATTTTCCTCCTCCGAAAGTTTTGATGGGAGACACGGGTGCAATGTTTTTTGGACTAATGCTTGGAGTTCTAACGATTTATGCAGGAGGAAAAGTTGCAACTGCATTTCTTGTACTAGGAGTACCGCTGATAGATTCCGGGCTTGTAATTCTCAAACGAATATCAAAAGGCAGATCTCCTTTTAAAGGAAGTACAACCGGCGAACATATTCATCATCGCTTACTTGAAAAAGGGTGGACCGAGAGAAGGATAATTTTATTAACGGCTATTTTAGGAGGATTGTTTGGGATTACAGCTTTGTTTCTTTCAACTAAGGGTAAATTTTTAGCAGCTATTATATTATTAATTATAATGATTGGGATAAGGAGGTATTCACGCCCCCCTTGTCTGAACCGCTGATATCGACCCAAAGGGTACCCCTAGGGTCAGATAACGCAGATTTCGCAGATTTATGGAAATGACTCTCTACCACATAATTGTATTGTCCCCTGTAGACTCAGCTGATGGAGTCAGGAAGGCAATGGCTGATGCAGGTGCAGGCCGCTTAGGTAATTATGATAGCTGCTCATTTTCATCAAGAGTTACTGGCAGATTCAGGCCACTTGAGGGAGCTGATCCTGCTGTCGGAACAAAAGGAAAAATTGAAGAAGTTGAGGAAGAAAAAATTGAAGCGGTTGTCCCGCATGAAAAACTAAAAGAAGTTCTGAATGCGATCAAGAATGTTCATCCTTATGAGGAGCCTGCGATTCATGTTATTCCGATGGTTGATTACAACACGCTATTTTAATAGTTGATTGTTGACAGCCCCGGCTTATCGGGGCGTGTCAATTGTCAACTGTCAATTGTTATATCTCATAGGTCGACTGAGCACCCCAAAGGGCTGAACTTCGATGACAACGGTTCTCCTTCCTTGCGGAAGCATATTTACTGTGAACTCACCCTCCTGGAAATCAATAGGTGAAATTACACTTGGTTTAAATTCTGCCATGCCATATCCAG
Organism: uncultured Candidatus Peribacteria bacterium; assembly: GCA_964645805.1. GTDB lineage: Bacteria > Patescibacteriota > Gracilibacteria > Peribacterales > Peribacteraceae > UBA2144. The sequence continues at coordinate 4,348 of CAZYBL010000048.1, forward strand.
TGCGCAAATAGATATCCGAACTCAAGGTTGGATTAGCAATAGGATTACCACTTCCATCAAGTAATGTGATAACAACTTTTTCCCATCCCCGCTGAGTTGAATATTCACCATCATGTCTAATATCTACGGTTACAACATTGCCAGCAGTTATTCTATTAATTACTTCAGGATCATTAGATGCAACTACAACTTCTTCTGTGCTTGTGACAGTAATTTCCTCCCCTTCTTCTTCCTGCCTCTTTTCATCTTCTAACCTTGCAAGCCTTATTTTCATCCTTTCTTCCCTTCTGATAAGAAGCGCGGCCACCCTCTTCGCTCTTCGTGCAGCAGCGGATAAAAGAAGATTCGATTTCTTATCACCCTCTTCATTTTTAACAATTGTTGTTTCTACAGGTGGATAGTTTGCCTGAACGTATAGCATAGGATTAACCGTGTACAGGTAACCTCGTGATTTATATAAGCCAGAATTTACAGCTTCAACAAAGCTCATATTCTCTCGCCTAGCTTCCTCAGACGTAAACGGCCAATATGGACGGCTTGGAGCATCTTTTGTTTCAATTGAAAAGTGAAGATGCGGTCCGGATGCGTATCCTGTACTACCGGTATCACCAATGTGCTCTCCTTTATGAACTATTGCATTCTTCTCGACATAAATAGCACTCAGGTGAGCATACGATGAGTAAAGGGTTGTGGTTTTGCTCGGATCAGCAGGATCAGGAACATTCGGATGCCTTACAACTATAGCTTTTCCAAATCCCCCACCTTGTTTAACTTCGGATACAACACCATTTGCAATTGCCTGCACAAGTGTCCCTTCCGGCGCTCTAATATCTACAGCCGGATGGCCACCATCACCCTCCGCTCCAGTATCATAAGCTCCCATATAACCTACCGAATACACGTCATTTCCATGGCCATGAAGAATGTTTGCCTCCTGTTGTTTCTTGGATTTATATACAGGAAGATATACAAATACATCAGAAGGAACTTGCCTGTAAGTATGCTCACTAACGTTACCCCCATACTGCGCCCACTTTTTGTAATCAGGAACTTTTTCAATTGGTGGGACTGTGCCTGTGTACACAATCAGGCTATCATCTACTCCGCCCATTACAGATTTCCAGAAAGCGTACCAACCATGCTGCCCTACCGTATTCCCTGTTATGAATGCCACTATAGAAAGAGCTGCAATCCAGAAGGATTTTTGCTGCCTAAGATAATGAAATGCATGAGGCTCGCGCTTTCTATGCAAAGGATTCAAGTTAAACCCGAATTTCTTACGAGATTTGAGGTGCATTTGTAATGTATATTTGACACTATTATTATACCATGAAATGAGTATGCCAACAACCCCTGATAATGTCACTATTCGGCTTACTGATGCCAAAAAGACAGTTGAGGCTGGTCAGTCTTTGGCTGATACTATCTATTCCCTCCCCCTCACAATTTCCCTCACAGGTGACTTAGGAACAGGCAAAACGACCTTTCTTCAGGGTTTTGCTCAAAGATTAGGGGTCAAAGAACACCTAACAAGCCCTACATATGCACTTGAACAGAGGTATCAGACCAAAAGGCACGCTGAACTTCTTCATATTGATCTTTACAGAATCGACGAGTCAGAGGCTAAAACCATACTTGAATCATCTGACGATCATGAAGGAATTAGATGTATAGAATGGGCGGATAGGATCGTAGGTTTTGAGGCTGACATTGAGATTAAGATTGATGAAGATTCTTCCGATCGTGACGTGAGAATTCTTGAATGCATTTTTAAAGATATCTCTATCCCCTCTTGGGAGGAGGTTTTGGAGTGGAGAAAGCAAATCCGATTGCCTCAAAGTATCTATAATCATTGTGACAAAGTAGCAGAGTTTACTGCCAAGCTAAGTGATTATTTCCTATCAAAAGGAACACTTGTTCGTCCTTTAACTTTAAAACGATCCGCAGAACTTCATGACTTGCTGAGATTTATGGATTTTCATATAGGAATGAGTAAGAGTATGGACAAAGCGAATGAAGAAGACAAAACGCACTGGGAAAAATTGAAAGAGGGATATCCTGATCTTTCACACGAGAGTGCTTGTTCTGAATTTTTAAGAAATAATAACTATCCAGAAATAGCATCTATTGTTGAGACTCATGGTCTGGAAACAGATAATTATCTGGGGATGACAACTGAACAGAAATTGCTCTTTTATGCAGACAAAAGGGTTATTAAATCAAACTTTGCAACAGTTGATGAGAGATTTGAGGACTTCAAAGTGCGTTATGGTGGTGGTAAAGAAACTGATTTCCACAGAGAGCGACGTAAAATAGTTAAGGAGTTTGAGAGGGAGTTATTTGGGGAGAATCCACCATTCTGATCTATATTCATACAAACTCATGTGTAGGTACACCCTCCCCCCCACGGGGTGGGAACATGTTGGTGGGTGGGGCGCTACTTAATAATGTGTCAGGCTAAAAACCCAGTCAATATCATTTCAAAAAAAACTTTGAGGTCGTGCTACTTTTCCCCTAAAACTAGGGATGAAATAAGTTCCCCCCATGGGGGGAACAAACTTGATATTTATTATGTTTTAAAAGATAATTTGTATATGAAAACTCCAGAACAATTACCAGAATCTACAGCGCCTTCCAGAAGAGAAAAGTTTTTCGCAAGAATAGAAACTCCCCGAAGCGTTATACGGGATGCACTGGATACAAGCCTAATAACTCCATCTGAACAGATTAGTGTTGATGCGGAGTCTTGGCTTTTGTCAGAATAAAATAAATTCATTCAGATTCTTGGAATCTAAAACAGGGCAGGAGAGGGGGTTGGGGTGAGGTCAGCTATATCACCCACGGAATCAGCTCTTCCTTAATTATTTCTGCAACTATTGAATAATTCACCTGCAAAATTGGAGCAGATGCGAGAAGCATTAGAGAACAAAGTACAATCGAGAAGAAGCATACTTTATCAAGCGAACTCCAGTGTCTTCTTAAATGCGGATGGGCGTGATCCAAGTAGTGCCTTAAATGTGCTACGACTTTCAGGAAGTTATGCAAAATCTTCATCTTAGGTATCAGCGTTCCAAACATTCTAATAACTGTAATCTCGGTTCTCATAATTCCGCTAATTCCAGGGAACGCGACCGAGTGATGAAGGAATACTGCGAAGACTAATCCCAACATAAACAAAGTAACATCCACCAAGCTCTCTCTTACCATTCCCTCAAATGTTAATCTTAGACTATACCCGTGATATTCACGGTACTTTATGTAGTCAAGCACCATATGTGCAATTATCAAAAGTCCAAAGGCGCCTAAACTGAACATTGCAGCTGCCAGAAGAGTTAAGATCAAAAACCCGGCATGAAATGCCGGCAAATCGTCATGCCTATGTGCAAATGAATGAAACGGATGTAGAAGGTTGTTTATGTACATTTATATGTATATTCTACAACATTATTACAATTATTACAATTTCCTCTTGATATAACCAATTACATAATGTATCATATAGTTAGTTATATAATAACCCTATCAACAATGCCCCGAATAATTACATCATCGGATCTGCAAAGACACATTGGTTCACTGGCCAGCCTTGTTAGCAAATCGTGGGCAATTGTAACAAGCAGAGGAAAAGCGAAAGTCGTTATACTCCCCTACTTCGATGATAACGATGAAGCTGTGGAAGAATATCTGGAGGAGTATGAAATACACTGCAATGCTAACAAATTGCGTGAAAGATACGCTGAATCGGATAAAAGCGGTTTATCTGATTTAAAAATCTAAAATATGCACACATTTTTATTTACATCTTTCGCCAAGAAACGTTTTTTAAAGCTTGATAAAAACACTCAAGACCGCATAAAACAAAAATTAAAAAAACTTAGAGAGCACAATCATATTGAATCAATACTAAAACCGCTTACCGATATGAAACCTGCTACTCATCGTTTAAGAATAGGAAACTATCGGCTAATACTTAAGTATGAAGGAAAAAAAGAAATTCTCGTTCTGGATGCATGGCATCGAGACTCAGTCTACAAATAAAAATAGCAATAAAACGCAATTTTTGATAAAATAATTACGATGGCAGACGACTACAAAAAAACCATGGCAAAGCACCAAGACTCGGTGAGCGAGGAAGATCAGAAAAAGGCAGGC
>CAZYBL010000049.1:0-8338 GCA_964645805.1 uncultured Candidatus Peribacteria bacterium
TGCTTACCAAAAATATTGTTGTTGCAAGAAGCGCGATTGAAGGGAAGATTGAGCCTTGTATCCCGCGATACAAAAAACCCGAAAGTTCGAAGGCATAATACGGGTAAGCTATCGGGAAACTTGGGTCAAACGGAAAAGAGGGCTTGAGGTAATTGGCTGCAAATGCATTTGTAAAAAGCAAACTCCTCCCGTCATCTGCATGAGAGATTCCTCCAATAAGCATTATTCGCTTGGAGATAAATAGTATTGGAATGAATACAAAAGGAACGCTGTACCAATACCAATTTTTTGTATCAAGTCCTCCTTTAATAAGCTTTCGGGTCCATTTAAATATTACAAACAGCCCGTATAGAAACATAAGAATTCCCAGAGCTTCGGTGAAGAGTGGAAGCTTGGGGACGCTTAAAAATCCAAGATATGAGAGGATTACGGCAAGGCAAACTATTCCGATAAGAGGGGAGTGCTCAACTGAGTCGTATTTCTTTAAAAAAACTTTTTTGAAAGCCTTAGCACACGCAAAAGTGCCTCCGAGCAGAGTTATGATGAAGTATGCGAAGAACAGGATATTGACAGCAATCACCATGCAGTGGGCATGTTACAGTTTGTTTGTTAAATAAACACCATATTTTAATTGTAATTGCTATTCTTAATATTAAAGTGGTACTAAACGTGTCTAACTTTGTCCTTTCACTCTTTTGGGAGAGATACCGTGAAACGATGGAAATTGTGGGCCATATTCTTCGGCCTCAGTATCGCACTCGGTATCTTCCTTGGCTTCATGGCTGCTGGGATACCGATGTGGATTGACAAGCCCATGAGTGGCTTTAGATGGTTTGTGATCTGGGTTCTCATTATCCCTTCGGAGATATGGGCAGCGTTTAACTTTTTTGCCAAGAGCCCTCACTACGAAAAAGACGCTCCGTGGTGTTCCTTCGGGATACAGTTGTTGGTCTCTGTAATCACCTTCGCGCTTATGCATGTGTTCTTGTGAGAACAGAGACGAAGATGCGTGGGTGCTCCGAGAGGAGTACCCGTTTTTTAAACTCCCTATTTTTTCAAAACATATTTTCCTCCAGCTGTCCTTTGTATGCTCGGTTCTGTATCTGCGAGTTCCTGAAATAGTCTACTCCACTCATCATTACTATAATTATCTCCGTGATAATCATACCCATCTTGATTCCTCCACTTTGGTAGTTCAAATTCTACATTGAAACGACTAGGTTGTTCTAATACCATGTCTGGACACAGTGTATCTACAATGCCAATTCTCTCATTTAGTGCGGTTCGTATAGCTCTACGTTCCTGAGTGATAGGAACAAGGGTAACAAACAGTACTGAATCTGTCTCTTTTGTTGTTGTCATATACTCAGTACCAACAATGTTCTCTGATTCATCTGGGTCTTTGCACTCAGGAATAGTCATTGTGCGTCCAGAATGTACTCTGACAAATGCAGAAGCACTGATGTTTTTCTTTCCTAAAATTTTGTCAATAATCTCCATACGTTTACGAAATGCTTCTCGAATAAGCAGCTGCTCTGCTCCTGTTCTATAAATACGGTGGTCAATGAATTGACGACATTTTTGATGTCGAGGAATGAACGCTCCGATCATAAGTCTCTGACCACCCTTCTGATCACGACGGCCACGCTCATCGAATGCATGTGCATATGAAAGTACAGTGTTAATATGATTTCTTGTTGGAATATTTGCAAAGATTGCTTGCATTCCACCTCGATTCTCTATTTGGGATACGCCAAATTTCCATTGCTCGTCTAAACCAGAGCGAACCTGTCTAAGGCTCTCATCCCAGTCTTGCTCTACTTGGTTTTCTCGTGAAGCAGTATAGAATTGCCAGGTGCGTTTTTCTGTCATAGGGAGTTAACATGCCAGCAGCAGATCAGCTTGTAAAGGCATTTCTTGATTATATGTACAGGCAAGAATTATCTGACTCTGCGATGAGTACCCTTTTTTAGCTTAGTATTTATGCAATAATTTTGATTGCATTTGTATTCATTTTGATATACAATAACAACATGCCATCAAAAAAAGCGACCACTATACGTCTTGATCCTGCTCTTAAAAGGGAAGTTATGAAAATTGCGAAAGAAAAAGGTCTAACATTCTCTCAGGCAGTTGCTGTAGCATTACGTGCTCTTGCCGACGGTGTTTTTTTCCTTTCTGTTGGAATTTCTGATTATCCAGATGAATATAGAGGTGAATTAGATAGGGAGTCAAAAGAAACAATGAAGCTTTACAGAGAAGGAAAAGTCAAAGGTTACACTTCCGGGAGAAAGATGCTCAGTGATATGCTCAAAACTGATAAATGATAGTAATACCGTCAAGAAGAGTTCAAAAGGCAATAAGAAAATTTAATCGAGGAGGAGAGAAGAACATATTAAAAGTATTTAGTGAAGTTGTTGATCTTCTTGCGAGTGGGAGCAGAGAATCAAGATTGGTACTTGAGCGGAAATACAAAGATCATCCACTAAAAGGAAATATGCGCGGCAACCGCGAACTACACCTTGGACAGGATGTTTTGCTGATTTATCGTGAACATGATGATGATTTGATTGAACTTCGGGATATTGTGAGTCACGAAGAGTTGAGGAGGATGTGATGGTTTACCATGAGCGAGTCCCGCATATGCGGGACGAGTCGAATGGTGGTGCGGACTGTATGACGTTCGAACTGAGATAACGGAGACTTTTGAGTCTTTACAACATGCTTTTTATGCGTTACAAAGGGAGTTCTGAGATTAAATCAGTATAGTAAGAAATTTAAAAATGTGACACGGGAGTGCCATGGTGAAACTAAAACTCATTTCCTATTATTTTTCTTTTTCTGATCTACGCAGACTCATCTCTGCTATAAGAGCTTCTATATATGCCTGATGCCAAGATCTGAAACGAGTTATGAGTGAATAAACTCGGTCAGCCTCATCTTTTGTTACTTCCTTGCGAGCCATACGAGCTAATAAATCTTTTTCAACAGGAGGAGCTTCTTCCTCTGACTTATATTCATGTTCTAAACCAAATTCCTCAAAAAGATTTTTTGGTTCCAAATCTAAGCTTTCTGCTTCAGACAGAGCTGATACTGTCTCCCAATAAGCATCGTACCATGGTTGCCACGTAACAATGAGCTCTCTCACTTGTCTGCTTTGTTCTGCATCAAGATCTCCAGCTATGTGAAGATGAAGAGCTGCATAATCAACATCAGGACCTCCAGGACGAAGGTTTGCCCTAATTCTTCCTATTGCTTCAACGAATGGATTTGTTTCTTCATCATCACTAAATGCTGTCTCATCATCTTGTGACGCATCGCCTTCCGCTAACAAAATTTCTGTATATGCTTTTGACCAACATCTATAACTTGCAAGATTACGACAGACAGCCAAAGATTCATCATCTGATAATTCATGATGTACAAGGCGTCTTAATAAATCCTCATCTATTGGTGGAGCTTCTTCATCTGGCAAGTATCCAACATCTGACACTCCAAGTTTTTCAAGAAGTTCATCTCTATCGCTTTGTTCAGTCATAATAGTCATATTATATATATAATCGTTATCTTGTCAAACTCTCGGATTTTGTTTTATGTAAGCCATTTTTTTAATGTGGTGGAGCTACCCAAAGTTTAGTCCAACCCCAAACGGATTGGATTGCAGTTGGTATAGAGCTTGTAAGACTGCAAGAATCACTTCACAGGATCAGTATTGACAAGCAAGAGATAGTGATGGAAGAGTATATAATGTAGGGTTGGACTAACACCCTGCAGGAAAACTCTACTTCTTACCACGGGAAAGCCTCTTTGCCTCCATCTTCGGTAATGCATTTTGAAAGCGTTCTTCCTTGTCCATGAGAAACCACTGTTCCTGTCCAGTCTCCTGGATTGTTATTCGTACAGAAGCTGCAGCATCGTTGTAATACTCGCCATGATATTCCCAACTACTGGTAGAACCTTCTCTACGAGAGAATACTTCCTGTAATTTTCTTTCTACTTCTCTGTCGATACGGCGATGTTTCTCAAATTCTTCTAAGATAACCTTCTCTTTTATTTCTCGTGCATGGCGCTTCTCCAATGCTGATTTTTGCAAATCACCACCAGGATGATACTTTTCGGGAACGCCGCACAGCTGTTCTTCAAAGGACCAACGTTGCCACGGAGGACGAAAAACGGCTGCTTGGCGCATTGCAAATACTGCTCTCTGAATAAACGTTCCAATTTGTCTAATCACAGGAAGGGTAATGGGCTTCGGCTCTGTTGGCCCTACGAATGGCTCAGAGTAGTGTTTTGGAAGTTCATCCCATCCTTCGCCCCAGATAGGACGGCCAAATCCGCTGACTGGATACATGGAAGCAGAATCGGAAACATACGTCTTGCCATTTGGTAGTAGGATAGCATTTTCCTCTTTGCTCTCTTTCCAATACCAACCTCTGCATTCGATACTACGAGCAAGACTTCTGGCTTGACGGGAAGAAGGATAGCCCGTACCAAGAGGCATAATTTGCACTTTTAATGGAATGAATGGGTCTGCGTAATTCTGTGTATCTTCATAAACAAACTCATCAAGCAGTTGCAACACTTCGGGCATTTTAGGCTTGTAATCATGTTCGTGAACTCTGGCAAGACGAATAGCGACACCTGCCTCCGGTACCGATAAAACTGTTGCTTCATCACCTCGGCCTTCGTAGGAGAACTCTGTAAATCCAAATTCATCCTCAAGGATACGAGACAGGCGCTCTTTTGCATTCGGTTGCAGCTTTTGGACAAAGACTGAACTGCAACCTTTCGTGAGCACGCTTTCTAACGACTTTTCGCCATGCTTAGGAAGAGAACGTACAATGTTTATTCTTTCATTTAATGCTCTGGTAATTGCGGATACGTCCACTGAATGTGGTACTTCGTTCCCTTCTGAACCAAGAACAGCAGCAACAGCTTCCGTAGTCATGTCCTCAGTACCCCGTAATGCCCTCATCTCTTCCAAAAGGTTCTCAGCTTGATCGGTTGAAACGTTAATGATTGTATATTCTTGCAACTCTTCTTGCAGAGATACTGATGAGGGCCATTGGTTGGAATCGTTTGATTCCATATGTTACTTCGACCGTTTTTTTACTGCGTCAGGTATTTCCAAGTACCCTGCCTTGAATCCAGGTGGAATTTTAGCAATTCTCGAACAGGAACCAAGATAGGCACCAACCTTAACATTCAAATTGGGGGGCAACTTCTGCAAGTTAATACAAAGCCCTGCCATAAGATGACGCACGCTTTGAAGCTTGCGAGGTAACTCTTGTAAATTGGTGCAATTATTGACGAGAAAGATTCCTCCTACTTTCTCCAGTCCTGCATTTGCAAGACTGTGTAATGCTGAAGAATGATCTAATGTACAATTGCCGCCTACCTCTTTAAGGTCTTGTGACAGACCTGTGAAGTTTGTGCTTTTTATATCTAAATCACCTTCGATTTTTGTAATTCCCTCCGGAAATTTTTCAAAGGCATCGGTTTCGATATCTACATCACCTTTTATGACTCCATCCTCAAAACTCTCAACGAGGTTATATCGAAGAAGAAAGAGTTGTAATTTCTGGGGAAGACTTTCGATTTTCTTTCTGATGGGCTCTGTTTCATCAGATATGGTACTAATGTTTAACAACATCACTCTGACACCCTTTTCGTATTGACCATCTTTGGCATAAGTATCTGCAAGAATGTTACTGTATTCTTCAGGATCAAAGGGATTGAACTCTCCAGCCAGAGTGATTGCCTCTTTCCGTTCGGCTTGTGTAGCACGAGGATCGGTACCCAAGTGCTTAGCCAATAACTTTATTGCCCAATGAGTCTTCCAATGTTCATCATTCCGATCCTCACTAGGAGGATGTTCCTTAAGATATGCTCGTACTGCTTTTATCCCTTCTTCGCGCTTTCCAGCCTTAAAACATGTTTCACAGTATTGACGCTCAAATTTATCATATGAAGCGAATGTTGGGTTACTACGTAGCTTTTTCATTATTGTGTAGGCTTCCTCATAATCCTTAAATATTGATACGTATTTTTGCATTGATGGATTTCCCAATGTTCCATCACCTTTTTTGCCCCCAATACCTTCAATTAGATCATGAGCCTGTCTCACTCCAGGTAACAGTGCTTCCACCTTTTTTAATTTATCCGCATCCTTGTATACAGTAATCAATGGGATGGATCGAGTAACATTCACGCGATCATATAGTAATGATCTCGCCTCATCTAGTAATGGATAAAGTTCCTGAATCTTCTTTGCCTCAGCCTCTATTTTTCTTTTATCCTCAGGATTGTACTCCCACTTGTTAGCACCAGTAATAAATTCCCCTGTAATATTGATTTTATCCTTATTAGGCAATACCACCCTGGTGTGATTACCTGAAGTAATTGGCAATTTATCACTCCACCCCCAATCTTTATCTTCTTTCCATGTACCCCACCCAATACCGTCGTCATTTACAGTGAATTTTTGCCAACGACCATCAGGCACTACTCCAATATATTCTTCTTTGTCTTCAAGCTTATACAAACCGTTTGGATGCTCCTTGTACTCCACTCCAAACTCATTAAAATATCTGTCACCATTTGCACGGTATATATTTAAGCGGCTTATATCACGTGTATGTGATTCCTGTTCTATGGGTAGAAATTCGCCCCCTTTCGTTAGAATAAATTTCTTATCACGATCTTCAACATCATTATACACGTGATGGGGCAGTATCTTTCCAGCACCATGAGTTGTTCCACCAGCATAGAACAGTCGATCTCCACTGCGGAAATATCGACCATTTCTATAGAGATCTACTACTTTACCTTCGGGAATGTATCGTAAATCATATTTCTCAATACTTTGTGCATGCCATGGAACTACTTTGAGATCTTTAACTGTAGGTGATGCCTTTTTTTCAGCTACCGCTTCACGGTAAGTTTCTGCGGTACTCTTCAGTACAGATACACATGTGAGTACTTTTGCCGTACTTGCATGTGAGTATTCTCCTGTTGCTGAAGATAGGGCGTAGTACGCGTCCCTAAATTTCTTGAATACGCCTTCATCTATTTCCAGCCTTTTTACCCTCCTTTCTTCCTCGTATAAATCATCAAATTCAGCTTTTACTTTTTTCAAGTATTCACGCCCCTTTACTCGCTCTTTTGCAGCATCAAGACGACCATTGATTTGTGCAATTTTTCCTTCCACCTCATCAAACTTCTTCTCCATTGCTTTACGATTCCATCGTGTGAGTTCCATTTCGTTTAGCTCAGCAACTATTTTACTCAGCTCTTGGTGGCTATATTTACTCTTGGTCTTATCGAGAGAATTGAGAAATGTGCGAGCAGTTCTGAGCGTCTCTCTTTTTTTCTCAAGGATATTGCTTCTTGCCTCTTTTGCCTTTGAAATATTGTCTTTTAGCTCTGCAATGGCTTTTGTCAAGCGTGGCAAATAATTTTCTACTTTGTAGACTCCATACCCCTCTCCATTTACTGCTGTCTGCAAGCCTTCATAAGCACTTTCTACATCGTATGTATAGCAGTCCTCCAGCTGCTTTGCCTCCTTTATCAGTGGCAACACATCCTCGTCATATCGCTCTATGAGACTCTTGGCATCTTTGAGGCTCTGTTCTTTTTCCTGCTTTCTTCGTTCAGCTGCCTGTTTCCTCTCCGCTTTTTGTACTGCCTCGTCATGATTCTGTTCATTGGTGGTTCTCCTGCTGAGTTGATCTGGCAAACCTTGCGGCTTTGATGATTGTCGTGGCGTTGTGGGGGCGGTCTGTGGTTGTTTTGGTGGCCACACTCGTGGTGGGTATCGTCTCTGGAATGGATGTGTGGGTTCTTTCTGAGAAGGCTCTATTGGTTTCTCGACTTTGGGTTTTACCTCTACATCTTTACGAGGGGGTCTCACTCTCCCCTCTCTCTGCTTGGATCCTGCTGAAGATCGAGAATCCAACGCAGATTGTGGAAGTCTGGAGCTAGAAACGTCAGACCAGTGCCAATTGCTATTGAGCCTATAGTACTTTCTTCCATAAGCGGACCGATGTGAACGAGCATAGAGTGTGTCTGTAGCACTGTTGAAGTAATACTCATATCCTCGGATTCCATCTGGAACAGTTACCCACTCATTTGGCACTCCTTTTGCCTGTTCAAATTTCCTTTGTTCTACGAGCTTTTGTCTTTCAATATTTTGCTGCCTCACATCTGGTCGTCTTTGTCGGAATGGTGTTGAACGAGGACTTGGGGGTGTAGTCTTTGGTGTTCTTTTTTGCTTGGGTTGCTTCTGTAGTTGCTGGCTCCGCTGTACGGTGGTATCAGGCTGCTTGCTTGTTGAGTC
>CAZYBL010000050.1:0-8311 GCA_964645805.1 uncultured Candidatus Peribacteria bacterium
ACATCTTACGCACGCTTGGATTATTTCACCGAATGCTTCGCTGGGTACGTCACTTGAATAGGTAAAACCGTTTGCTTGAGCCAAGCGCCTCATTTCTTCAGCGGTTTCCTCTACACCAGGCAAGAGGTCGTCGTACATATCACAATCATCATCAAAGATCCCCCAATCACCGGAGATCACTATTACACGTTTCCTAAGTATTGTTGTAAGAGCCTCAATTTTCCCCGGATATTTCTTCCCCAGTTCTTTATCTATTTCGAAGTCTTCTTGTCTGCCATGTAAAAATATAAACATCAGCTGATCATGCGTTAGTGTTCTTGCTTTTTCCAAATATTTGTCCAAGAGCTCCAACCAATTTTTTTCTTGTTCATCTTTTCTTCTTTTCCAATCATCATCTAGCTTAACTTCTTGAATATATTTTGCTCTAAGCTCATCGCGGGTAATTGGTGTCTCCCAGTCATGATGTTGCTGGTCCAGCTGAGCGCTTGCCAAGTGTTCACTATCAGGATCAGTAATGAATCCCGGGTGTATTAGGAAGTGAACTTTAGAAACTTCTTGCATAGCAATATTAAACTAAAATAAGAGAAAAAAGTCAAATGCTAGTAATTGGCTTAGGTAAGCTGAAAAGTGGTATGGGTTGTTGGTGTTTCGTTGTCTGAACTGCCTCTCTCCCAACCCCCTCTCCAAGGGAGAGGGGGGCTTATTAAATAAGCTCCCCTTCCTCCTAAGGAGGAAGGGGCCGGGGGATGGAGGAGGTTCAGACAAAAGTGAGTTTTCGGCTTAAGAATGGTGGAGATGCCGGGAATTGAACCCGGGTGCTACGTGCTGAAGGACGTGTTCGTACTGCTATGACTTCTCTGGTACTCCTTAGAATAAAGAGAAGACAAAAAATACTAAGGAGGGTTGATGCTTAAGTACGGAAGGTTAGTCACATCAAGCTAAGTTCCGTCTCGCTGATGACGCTCGAGCCTTCTAGCGAGAATCAAAGGAGGAGCGCGTGCCCATTAAGTGGGCACTTATGCAGCCGCAGCTGGAGCAAATGCAAATTGCATTTTGGCAACAGCGCGACCAACTACAGAATTTTCTGCATTTATTGGTGCAACATGTGGGTAACGGGAACCATTGCAATCCCGAACAGAAACAAGCGAACTCAGGTATCACGAAGTCGATGCCTTGCATCCCCATGATGTTAATGAACAATTCAATTTTCTCATGTTTTGAAGATTTTACCAGTAAATCAAAGGCTAATTTAAATCCCACCTCCCATGGGACCCTACGAGAGAATGGAGGTGGGTGCTGCAAAAAGGCATACCAAAACAACCCTCCCCCAGTATCCCAACCGGGGGAGGGTTTGATCTAAAGACACAGTTGCCGCGGGAGACTGGTCAGTCGTCCCAACCATGCGCGTCCTGGATGTCGAGCATGACTTCCAGGATATCTTCCCACGTCTTTTCTGCCAAAATCACTTCGTTGGGGAAGAGACAGCCATCCCAGTTCATGTGCAAGCCTCCGTTCGCCCGCAAGCCCTCGATAAATAGCTTGGAGTGCTGGACGAATTTGATCTTGCCTTTGCGATCCTTCGCCGTGCAGTGTTCCCCGGTCACGTCGTGACCGCCTCCTCCTCGCGTGCCAAGACCGTTCTGCGACACGTGGAAGTCAAATGTCCATGGCTTCCAAGCCTCACCCACAGTCTGGAACGCGCTGTCAAAATCTGCCTGCGTGCATCTTTTGTTGATGAGCTTGTGGCTCTTCGGCGCGTTGAGGCCCAGCATTCCGGTTGCGGCGTGCGCCATGTCGGGCTGAAGCCCGATGAGTTTAGACCGATCCACCAGCTCAACCATATTCTGGGCGTACTTCCATGTATGCATGCCAGCCCAGCAGATTTCTTCTTCCAATGCGATCCGTTCGCCATAATCGTCCGCAACTATCGCAGCTTCGCGAAGAGCTTTCGCGATGTTTGTGGTGTGCGTAACGGGATCCTTGAGGAACTCCTCGATGGACGCACCTTTGTCATTACCGGCACCCGTGTCACCACGGATGCATCCGTATCGACGAACTTCGCGCCTTTCGAGTCCCTTCGCGAACTTGCAGGCCTTCAAATAGGCATCTACGTACTTTCTCCGATCCGCGTCGGATCCCATTGCTGACGCGCCGTCCGTACCGGGCCAAACCGCGGCAGCCACAGTTCCAACCATCAGGCCGAGCTCATTCAGCAGTTCGGCTAACCAATCCAGTTGTTCCTCGCTCGCTGCTGAGCTGATGTGATCAGCAAGAAGGAGTATGTCAACTCCGTCGAACTTCAATCCACCAACTCGAATTTTGGCTATCAGCCCGAGCATCTGCTCCAGACCGATCACCGGCTCTCCGTCGGGCCCCTTCCCCACGATACCGCACCATATGCCGGCGTGGCATAATGGGTACTTGTGCTTCTTTTTCCTTTGTTGCGCCGTCATTTCGAACACTCCTTTCCCTCATTATTTTTTAACCCGAGGCAGGTTTAAGCAAACGTAAACAATAGTGAACACTTAGACTTAAACAATACTATATGTCAGCACCTTTTATGCATCATGCGTAAATAGCACCAACTAAGCAAAGACTCCATTCTGTGCCTGTCAAAGATCAGCGAAAATCGCCTTCGAAGATACGATTTTCAATACTTTTTTACTTATGATTTGTGGTTCTGTCAAAGTAAATCCGGGGATTCTCATATTATCGGCAAAACAAGAACGAAGATGTTATTAAACAAACCCCTGCACGCATGCGCGCAAGGGGTCTGTTCTTTTCCCACTGTGGGTTTGCTATGCCGAGGTCTGCGACTCGCAAAGCTCGATCGCGGCCTTGAGATCGGCTTCGACGCTTGCCAGACCTGTTTTGGTCGGAATGTACTCCAGGAGTACCGGAGTACGAATTGACAAGACCTCAGCCAGCTTCGCCATGACCTCGGGGTAGTCGATCTTCTGATCTGGAAGATTCAACTCGCTACGGCTGTTCTTCGCCGTTGGCTGACCCACCACGCCGGCCACGTGGACGTAGTCGATCCACTCGCAGCAGTCTTCGATGACGTCCAGAACGCACTCGCCCATCATCTTTGAGTGATAGACGTCATAGACTAGACCCAGGCTCCTGGAGCCGACCTTCTCGAGCACATTTTCGACTAGCTCGACGGTCTGATTGCCCAGGTACCCCGGGTGGCCGCGCCAGGTCTTTTCGTCGCCGACGGTGTTGAGAGCCTCCATTAGCAGGACCACTCCGGCTTCTGCGGCGTGGTCTACCAGGCTTTGCTCGAATCCGAAGCAGGGCTCGGTAAGCCCATCAACGATCCGCCCGAACTGGTCATTTCGGCTTACGCTCCTCAAGGCCATGCCGGTGAATGTCATCACGAACTTGATTCCATTCTCGGCAGCATCATCGATTGCCTTGTGGATACTTGTGACCACCCGTTTCTTCTGACCATTGTTGTTGAGGCCGGGCACGAAGGGCAGTATTTGTTTGTCCTTTGAGTCCGTTCCCATGTCGGGCAGGATACTGCCGCGCGGGATATCGGCGGCTTCCACGATTCCCAGTTTTTCGACTGGCACCAAATCCAGTCCGGTGCCGAGCTTGCGTGCAGTTTTGATCTGGCTTGCCAGGTTATGCTTGGCTCCAGCCGATTCCAAGCACCAGTTGGCAAGGAACCACTGGAAGTGTCGTTTGTCAGACATTTGTAATCCTCCACTTGTCTTGTAACTAGATTTTCCCAAAAAAACGCTCAGTGTTTCAAACAATCCTTTCTTTGTAAATAGAGTTCAAAATGATCCGTCTGCCCTTATATCAATTCTGACTTTTTCAGTCAGTTAAGCCCACAGTGCTTAAAAAGAACACGATCGAAGTGTTATATCGATCTATTGGACAATAGGCTAGTTTTGGGGGATGTCAATCAAACACCTCAGAAACGTTTCCACGGGTTCCAGCCTGGGTACTCCTTAGAATAAAGAGAAGAGAGAGTCTTTAACAACTGGTGCAAACTAACTCTTGACATCTCCACCACAATTGACAATTACGTTCAATGCACGTATAATTACTTGTGTGGAACAAGAATTCTCTATCGAACGTAGAAGTGGAAGAAAGGGCGAGAGATATTATGTGATGTTAAATGGAATGACAGAAAAACAAGCACGTGCAATGTTCGCATTACATATTGAAGTACTTCAAAGGCGTGGTCATGTAGATTCAATAAGGGCAGAAACATGGAGTAAGGTTAGTAAACACACAGAACTATTCGATGGAGTTGTATCTATTCGCCTGCCCAAAAGCACAAGCGAAGAGGGGGCACAAGAATTCTTAGAAAGATTTCAGGATCGATATAATCGGATTATGTCTGAAGCTAGTGGATTGCTTGAGTTCTTTAATCGGCTTCACAAGCAAAATTAAAATGGTAAACCACCCAAAATTGAGTCCGAAAGAATTTTATGCTATAATAACATTATAGTGACAATAAAAAATCCAGAATTTGTAGACCCAGGCTGGCAATTACCTACATACACTTACGAGTTAAAATTACCTTCTGATTTGAAAGGAGAAGCTGCTGGTTTTGCTGCACGATTATGTAGTTTTTTCCGTGAATCAGATCTTGGTCATATAGAGTACCGCTTTAGCGATGATGGAGTATTACAGGAAAGATTATCTGGTGAGTCTTTGGGGAGAATAAGATCAGGGGAAGCAGAACTTATAGCTTTCGCTCATCCTAATAGACAGATTTATTATCGACTTGTTGAGTTCCTCACAAAAGAACTTGGGCTAACCGGACTACCAAGCCCCTTGGAATATCCTAACGATAGTACCGAACTACCCGAAAGATTAATTGCGGAAGCCAGGCGTGAGCTTTGGAAACGAAGTGATTTACCTTTTCTTAAAGAAGAAGGACAGTTCCGAGTCCGCGAAAGAATAGGGTGGCTAGTTCCGATTTGGGGTGCAAAAGAGAAGAATAGGGAATGTGAATCAATGGAAGAATTTCTAGCTAAAGGTAAACTGATAGATGAAATTGATCGTAAAAACACAGAGGCAATCTGGCAGTGGATCTTTGATAATTGGCAAAGGGTTCAGGAGCAGATTGTAAGATTGGATAAAAAGAGATATTGAGTGAAAATTTTGCTTGACAAAAGATATAAGGATATGTAATCATGTACCGGTGCAACAGTACTACTTAAATCAAAGGCCTACCTGGTGGCAGGAAGCATTAAAACCGCTGTACAGCTGGCGATAGCGTCTAATTGATTTTTCTTGGACTCTCCTCTGTGCAGCGAGAGTCTTTTTATTTTATTTCTAATTTTTAAAAATGTCTGAAAAAAGTTTTTACACACCACCGGGATTTAGAGAGAAAGGGGCAAATGATAATCAGTGCTTGGGAATAGAAGTTGTCCCCGATAGGCGATGTACTTTGGAATGTGAAGCTTGCTACAAAGCCCGCGAGATAGTAAAAGGACGAGGGGCATCATTAGCGAGAACTACAGAAAAATACGATATTCCTTTTGAAGTTTTTACTGATTATATTGCTCAGGCCAAGCAGGAGGGATTCCAGGAGATTGCACTTTTAGGCGGTGAGCCGGCGATGCACAGTAATATCGAAAGAATGATACGTGCGATAAGGATCAACGGCCTTACTCCTATCTTGGTTACAAATGGTCAGAATATTAGTGATTTATTAATCGATCTTTTGTCTGATTATGAGTCCGTTGTTGTAACTCATGCAGTAATACCTGGAAGGGAAGATGTAATGAATAAATACGCAAATGATCCATATCAACCGTCTGACTATGCACGAAAACTAATAGATGCTGTTAGTAGATTGCGTCGAAATAAGGGCATAGAATTAATTCTGGAGATGCCGCTCACAGATTCCATGTACCTTCATGCATTTGAATTTTTCAAATTTTGCAGAGAGAATGATATAACTCCGTTTGTAGAAATCAGCCGTCATAATGACAAGGGAGATCCAACTACTTGTGTTACTCCAGAGCAGGTCAGAGAACTCTTCGAAAGATTCCGTAAATACGATCTTAAGCATCATCCCGAAAAAGCTCCTGATGTCATACATCCTCCGGCATATGGAAATCCATGCACAATGCCCATTACAGGCTTGCATGTCAAAAATCATGATGTCGGAGACTATGGAGGAGTTTATTCTTGTTGTGCTCAGAGTATTCGTCATGGAGATCTTAAGAGTCAATCGCTAAGGGAAATCTTGAAGAGCCCAACTCTTTCTGTTTTTAGAGATCAAGATAAGTACATCGTAGGTCCTTGCAAAGATTGTGATGTTTATGATGTATGCAAAGGAGGTTGCAGAGGGGAGGCAGCTCTTAAGTTCGGTTGTCCGCGTGCGAGCAATCCTTCGTGCCACCGAATTCCTAAAAGCAAAAGGAATGATCCGGAAGTTATGGCTCCTGAGACTTGCGAAGGATGTCCGTTAGAAGATTGTGATCAATGCAAGCTTACTAACATTGAATCCGATGCTGCATAAGCTCACCAACTACCGGCCGGTTTCAATCAGTTTCTGTAATGAAGTACCGTCGGATTGCCCTATTACAGATGATGAAGTGAGTGAGTGTATTGCTCAAGCAGCAAAGAACGGTCAGAACCTAGCAATTAACTGTCGGCGGGGGCGTTTCTCTGCCGGCAGTTACTTTGCGGAGCGTGGAGAGATTCCGGTTGAGGAAATCATTGATGTTTATGTGAATAAGGAATGTGTGTTTAAAGATAAAGAGATTGCTCGGGAATTCTTGTGCAGAGTTGGGAGGAATCCTGTTGAGTGTTCTCACATCAGATTTTCATCTGGTTTTGATCAAAATGCGGATGTAGTTTTGCTTGTTGTTAATGTGAGTCAGGCGAGCAGAGTTTTGGGGTTGAGTTGTTATGAAGGCAACTTCAAGGTCGATCTGGTTCCCGCAGCCCCAACCTGCGCATCACTTTTCCGTCCGCTAATTGAACCTGAATGTATTCACGTGAATCTAATTGATTACTTTGATCGGGATTATCAGGCTAAGGGCAAGTTTGGGGAAGGGGAGTTGATAGTTAGTATGAGGCCGGGGGTTTATAAAGAAATGGCTCATAGATCAATAAAACCCGATGGCTTACCGGTTTATTAATCATCTGCTCCACACCTCGCTGCACCCAATCCTATCAACACATTCAAGTCCCGCCCGACCAAGAAGCACTTTACATTCTTTAAGACCTTTTAGCTTGAGCTTAAGCGGATGAAATTCGATTATTGCTAGCCTGAGATTAGAAAGAAGCTCCTCATTCTCACGCAAAAACCCAAGCTCTCCTCCCTCTATATCCATAATCAACACGGTTGGATCAAGCCCAGTCTCTTTATTAATATACGACCAACTTCTTGTAGGAATATTTATATATTCTCCCTGACCTTTGATTGTGCTGGATGCCCAGGCGTTTTTGTTAACAAATAATTTTCCCGATCCTGAAGACGTTGGATCGCATTGAATAATTTTGAATTTGCAATTATTTCTGTCGCGGTTAGTTTCAAGCGTTGGGATCAGATTAGGGTTGGCTTCGATTACTATATGAGCTTTGGGATCAGATAAAATTTTGTTTGTCATACATGACACTACTCCCACTCCACCTCCAAGTTCCAAAACCCGATCAGTCGGTTTCAAGTATTTTTTGATGAGATATCTCTCTTTCTTTTCATAAGTACCGTCAAAAAATTCTTTTATTACAGAATATGTAAAAAGTTTTGTTGGAATTATGATTTCACAGTTGTCCATTGAGCATATTTCGGGCGGAGAGTTTTTATATTTAAGCCCTGTGACAAGATTTGATGAGCGCCTGATTAGGTCCAGAAAAGTTTGTGAGTTCATATAGGTGGTTGATTATAGGGAATTGAGCCGAATTTGCACTTATTTTCATATTAGAGTAGAGTTAACAGTCACTTCCCCCCATTTATTATGGTTACTGCGACCAAAGCAAAACCTCTGGGAAAAGTGATTCATTACTACGACAAAATCGGTGTTGCCATTGTAGAACTCAGCAAAGCGGTTAAAGTCGGTGATACGGTCACTTTCCAAAGAGGGGATCAGGAATTTACTCAGGCTATTGCATCCATGCAGGTAGATCATGCAGATGTAGCAAAGGCTAAGAAGGGAGATGTGATTGGGATGAAGGTTGATGAGGAGGTTAAAGAGGGAGCTGTTATGACTGCGGCCTGATGACAATCGACAATCGACACGTCCGCCTGCGGCGGACTGTCAACAATCAACAGATCTTAAAAGTTGATTGTTGAAAGCGCAGCGTGTTGACAGGCCTTTAGGCCGTGTTG
>CAZYBL010000051.1:0-8006 GCA_964645805.1 uncultured Candidatus Peribacteria bacterium
GTCTATTTGCGCAAGATCATCGATAAATGCATACAATTAATCATATTTTGTTAACACTACGTGCCTGTAGGACAAATAACTAATAATTTAATAAAACTGTCAATTGTCAACTGTCAATTGCCTGCCGGCCGAAGTCAAGACGAAGGCTGGTCAACTGTCGTCTGCCTCTAGCTAAATTAGCCGATTTTCGGTATAATAGTCAGATGACATCAAAAAGAATTATTGCAGGTGCTTTTATGCTCTCGATCTTCGCGGTTGTGATTATGAGTTTGCCTATAGGAATAGAAAATGTAGAGGCAAGTTCAAATCATGTAATAAGACAAAACCAGTTAGTTATACCACTAATGCAGCCTTTGGGTTCGTCTAATAACATTTCTTATACTGCGACGAATGCAATGGAGCCGTTTTTCAAATATTTCACAAACAGTTATGACTGGATGCTTGCGGTTGCAGTTGGTATTGCGACTGTATGGGTCTTAATCTGTGGAGCAGCGATAATGATTACAGGCGACAGCGGCAAGCAGTGGAAGGAGCGAATTATCTTCGCGATCGTTGGAGTTATCATTCTTACGTTCTTTGATGTGATTCTTAAGCTTCTAAATGCCTGGTTCTTCCAATAAACGAATGAATAAATTGTATAAAACCTTGGGCCTAGTTATTCTGCTATTGCCGGTTTGTGCGGTTGCAGCACACCCCTGTGGTTTGGTTAATGTTGGAGGAGCTTTTGCCGGATGTACTCCAAAAAATTCAGCGGCGTTAGCTATTCCTTTGATTGTGAATACAATGTTTGCTGTCGCGACGGGAGTATCGGTACTATTTATAATTGTCGGAGCATTCTTTTTGCTTACAAGCGGAGGAGAGGAGGGAAGAATTACACGAGGCAAGACTGCCATTGTTTATTCGTTAATAGGGATGGCTATAGTTTTGACTTCACAAACAATTGTAGCTTATGCGATTACAAGGTTTGGAGTATTAGCCGGTGCAGGCAATGATGTTGTGTTTGTGTTCATGACTAATGCAGTCAATCTGATGACAAACGTATTTACCGGCGTATTTGTTATAATGCTTATCTACGCAGGATTCAAGATGGTATTTGCGCGAGGTAGCCCAGAGGAGTTCTCGAAATCAAGGAACATTCTTTTATGGGCAATTGCCGGAGCAATTGCAGCCAATATTGCGCGCTCTCTTGTGTATGCTGTTATGAACATTCCTTTCTAGTATGAACAGATTGTATTTATTCTTAGGCTTGCTATTAACTCCTGGTGTTACATATGCAACCAATCCTTTCAGGCAATATTGCAATCAAATTCACGGAGGATGTAGTAGCGGTAGTGGATTTTTGGTGGCATTGGGAATAAAAATGGTTCACTTAATAAGCGTTCTGATCGCAGGTGGTGCAGTAATTGTAATCATTTATGGAGGAATTAAGTTAATGACATCTGCTGGGAACGAGCAGGGTAAAGAAGATGCAAAGAAGATTCTTGGCTATGCAATCGCAGGACTTATTTTTGCTTTGGCGGGGGAGGCAATCATATTCTTCGTTAATAGCTTTATGGTGCAGGTGGGGATGAACTAGAAACAATTGACAATTGACAATTGACAATTGACAATTAGTTTCAGAATGCCTCGCCAATATATTAATACGGCTATAGACTATCCTAATGCTGCACCGCATATGGGGCATGCTATGGAGAAGATTTTGGCTGACGTATGTGCCAGATGGTTTAGATTGCGTGGGGATGAGGTCAGATTTCAAGTAGGAACTGATGAGCATGGAATAAAGATTCAAAGGACAGCAGAGGAAGAGGGAGTGACACCTCAGGAATTGGTAGATCGTAATGCGGTCTTATTCAAGGATCTCTTTGATAGATTAAATATCTCTTATGATTATTTCGTGAGAACATCAGATAAGAAGGTACATTATCCGACTGTTATCGAAATGTGGAAACGATTGGCAAAGGACGGATGGTTAGAAAAGAGGTCATATAATGGTCTATATTGTGTAGGTTGCGAGGAGTTTAAGACTAAGCGAGATTTAGAAGATGGGATGTGTGTTAATCACAAAAAGGCCCCGGAAGAAGTCGTCGAAGAGAACTGGTTCTTTAGACTTAGTGACAGAAGTGATTATGTGAAGGAATTATTGTCCAAGAAACCAGAAGAAGGAGGTTATGAAATTGTTCCGGAATTCAGAAGTAAGGAAATTTTCAGTTTTATTGATCAAGGCCTACCTGATGTCTCGTTCTCACGACCAAAATCAACTCTTTATTGGGGAGTTCCAGTTCCAGATGATGAAGGTCAGATTATGTATGTATGGTGCGACAATCTTACTAACTACATTTCTACATTAGGTTATCTAACTGATAAGGAGGATAAGAAGTGGTGGGATGACGCAGAGGTAACTCATGTTATTGGCAAGGACATTACCAGATTTCATGCTCTCAACTGGCCTGCGATGCTTGATTGTGTTGGAGTTAAAACGCCCGATCGATTACTTGTTCACGGATTTATAACTTGTGAGGGAAGTAAGATGAGTAAATCGCTTGGTAATGTAGTTGTACCTGACGAAGTTCTTGACAGATTCAACGGCGATCCAGATCCACTCAGGTTTTACTTAAGCCACGAAGTGCCTGTTGGTCGTGACGGGGACTTTTCTTGGGATAGGATTGAGAAACTTTATGATTCTAAGCTCAGGAATGAACTTGGAAATCTCTTGAACAGAGTGTTGGTGCTACTTAATAAGGAGGGAGGAGAACTTGGTGATGTTGGTGATGGCAAAAAAGTCATGTCACTTTGGAAAAAATATAAAAAAGCTATGGATGAATTTAAGTTAGAGGAGGGGATTGCGATTGCATTTGAATTAGTCGCGATCGGGAATCAATACATTGATAAAAGTAAGCCGTGGGAACTTGAAGGGGATGAGAAGTTAAAGGTTTTGTCTCATCTTGCGGAAGCTTTGCGTCATATTGCGCTCATGCTTTTGCCACTTACTCCCGGGACTTCCGAGAAGATATTCAAGCAATTGGGGCTTAAGGTTCCAGAAACGCTTGATGGTAAGGATAAGTGGGGAGCGGAGAAGGGGTGGAAGAAGGTAGGGGAGGCGGAGATTTTGTTTGAATCTCTGGAGTAGAGATACTGCTTGACTAATCAGAATATATGTGTAAAATATACCACGTGTTTATATAATTCTCGATACTACACTATGAAAGCACTGCATGCTGAAGTGTTGCGTGAAATTGTTGAAACTAAAGCCGACCAACTGGTTGAAAGAGCTGTTGGCATGTTGGAACAAGCAAGAAATGAAGGAAAAGAGAATGTGCGTGGCGCTATCGAAGAGTTGTTTGGGGAACCATTTGCGGAAAGATTTGATGGACTATCATCGGAAGAAAACACGGAAGAGATGGCAGCTATTGAAATTCTGAATGCAATATGGGGTGGGGATTTTAGATCTGTAACAATGTCTCTGATAGTAGAAGGAATGGAGAATGTTGATATGAGTAGGCTTTAGCATGTTTCCTGTGTTATTCCAGTTAGGTTGTTCCCCCCCTAGGGGGAACGTCTTTTTGGGCCCCAAAGGGGCCCCTTCGGGGCTTAAGTAAGCGGAAAAGTAGGGGTGGGCCAAAGTTTTTTTTGAAATGGGGTTTTCAGGAGGACTCAAGGCGTTCTACACTGAGAAGTCCGGCCCTCCCACCCATATATATACCCACCCCGGGGGGTGGGATAAATACCAATAAATTTCTTGGATTTCGCTTTACCTGTTGTTAAACTCACACCGCTTTCCAAAGTAACACTATTCAGCGCAACGCTGAGGTTAACGGTGATGGGAGCACGAATCTTATTTTTTTCCAAAAATTTACTATGTTTGATCCTATGTCAGATCTTGCGGGTGGAGACGATTCCGCACAAGGCGACGATGCGGCTGCTCCAGCTGCAACTGCACCTGCAGCAGGTGGTGGACAGAAAAAGTTCGCAGATGAACTTCACTCAATTACTATCCACGCTGCACAACGCACTTTTTATATCGACCTTAAAAAGTCCAATAACGGAAAGTTCTTCAAGGTCTCGGAAAAGTCACGTGGCGGACAAAAGACGACCATTATGTTTGATGCGGAGGACCTTGATAAGTTTATTGAGGCGTTTACGGAGATGAAATCGCATATATGAATGCATTTTTGTACGGGCACGATGCATCGTGCCCGTACAGATCAGAAATCCATGGGTATCACATACCCATTTATCATCGGATTGTTTACCATCAGAAGCAGGAGGATTTTGGAGGCTTCTGCGCGTGACATTGGATTTGCTGGACGGAATGTTCCATCTCCATATCCTTCAATAACGTCCAAATCTATTGCGTCTTTTACATATGGGAAGAACCAGTCACTGGTTTTAACATCGTTAAATGGAAGTGGATTGTCGTAATCTTCGGGGGGTTTAATATTTGAAGATAACAAAAGAATTTTCAGAGCTTCCGCACGATTTACATCGTTATCCGGTCGGAAAGTATTGTCGGGGTAACCTTCAACAATTCCTTCACGCACTGCAGTATATACAACACGCCTTCTTTTCGGAGTGTCAGGATGCTCATGAGGTCTTTTTGATGAGGGAAGGTCTTTAAAATTCTTAGAGAGTCTATCCATGTCATCCGCCAGTCTTATGCAATTACCCAACATCGCAAGTTTAAGAAGTTCAAAGCGGGTAATATTCTGATCAGGGTTAAAAGAACGTTTCATACCTTCTCCATACCCGTCAAGAATTCGCATTTGTTCTGTAGTTACTTTGGTCATGTGTAGGCGAACGACGAAGTCCTCTGACCAGTGCCCGAGCGTGTCTGTGAAAAGCGCATTAGCTTTTACATACAGTAGACATGAGTTCTCTCGCGGATCGGTTCCTTTGTCAACTTCTTCCCCGTCTACTACTCCATCATGATCTGTATCAGGATTCCTGGGATCAGTTCCATAAAGGAATTCTCCCAGGTTAGAAAGCCCGTCCCCATCTGCATCGTCTTCCGCATCGGTTCCTAATTGCTTATTAAAACCATATTTATCTTCATAAGCATCCGGGAGCCCGTCTTCATCTGAATCGTATTGATACTGTGCATCGTCTGGGAAAGCATCTTCCCCATCGCTAACTCCATCTCCATCAGAGTCATCATCAACAGGATCAGTGCCTTCAATAAATTCTTCCTCGTTGTTTAGTCCATCTTCGTCTTCATCATCTCTTGCATCTTCTGGGTCGTTAGGATCCAAGCCCCTCTCTGTTTCGTATTCATCAGGCAAACCGTCCCGATCGGTATCTTGCCTGTATCTGGCATCGAGGGGGAATGGATCATCATAATCATTGATTCCGTCTCCATCTGTATCGGGATTAGTAGGATCGGTTCCAATTTCCTCTTCTTCACCGTTTGTAAGTCCGTCATTATCCAGGTCATAAGTCATGTCATCTTTGCGATCAAACGGATCTCGCCCTCCTTCACGCTCAGATCCATCTGCTTCTCCTCCTCCATCTGTATCTGCATTTCTCCAGTCCGTTTCTCCTTCATCAAATTGACCGTTTCTATTCTTATCTTCAATCCGATCCAAAAGTCCATCACCGTCAATGTCTCCTGGTGTGGAGTCAGCTGCTGATATGGTGGTCAACGAGGTAGTGAGAATTAGGCCGACTATTGAATGAATTATGAAATGAATAATGAAAAGTGAAGAATGAATAATGAATTGCTATTAAGGATACTGTAGAAAGCGCCATTTTTCATTATTCATTCTTAATTATTCATTATAAATTATTCATTTTTTACCTCTAAGCCACTCTTTCCCACTAATTTCCTTTTTCCCAGGCACTTGGAGCTTAACAATGTGAAGAACTGAGCTGTTCGCACATTCAATCGGAATAGAATCATTGGTTTCCTCCAAAGCTGTTACCAATAACTTGACTTCATTCCCATCAATAGAAGCCAGAACCCCGGGCCAGGGGACTAGTGCTCTAACTTTGCAATCAATTTCTTCGGCGGTCATATTATTTATGTCAACATGACCATCTTCTCGGGTTAATTTTTTACAAAAAGTTACCTCAGATTCATCTTGGGGAGTGGGCACAAGTGGTTTACTTAGAGTCTCAATCATTAATTTGACTCCGGCAGGTACACATTTATCAAAAAGTGATTCGCAGGTTTCATCATCAGAAATGGGGATAGTTGTTTGTCCAATAATATCTCCCGCATCAAGTTTTTCGACCATTAATTGAATGGTAACACCTGTCTTTTTATCTCCGGCTAATATCGCGTTTTGAACCGGTGCTGCGCCTCGTAATTTGGGTAAGAGAGAATAGTGAATATTTACGGCCGCAATGGATGGTTTATCTAGTAAGCTCTTCTTAATCAACTGACCATACGCAACAGTTATAATAAAATCACATTCTGGCAGTGATTCATCATTAATATTTTCTGGTTGCCTGACCTCGATGCCAAGCCCATCAGCTTTAATTTTAACAGGTGGAGCAGTGAGTTCTTGTTTTCTACCAGTTGGTTTATCCGGCTGAGTAATGATCAAATCAACTTTAAAATTAGGATTAGAATCTAAAGCTTCCAGATATGGAACTGCAATTTCTGGGGTGCCGCAGAAAATGGTGGAGTGAAGAGAGGACATCTTGGGTATTTTACATGTTATTGAGCTTTTGTCAGTCGCTAGTCACTGGTCACTGGTCGCTAGACTTGGGACAAGTGACCAGCGACTAGTGACCCTTTATGTCACTAATAATTAGCCAAAACTTATCAGAAGATACTGTACGACACCATGCAACTCCATCGCATTGAAGACAGATCTGTATCCAAATAGAATCTATCCCTTATGCCTGTAATAAAAAAAGATGCTGATTCTGTGCTTAAGCTTCTGAACGAAGCAAAGAGAATTATTTGTGTTACGCATAAGAATCCTGATGGTGATGCTGTGGGTGCCTTACTTGGTTTTGGCCTGTTATTAGAGAAATTATTCAAAGAAAAACAAATTTTATTTCATTGTATAGATCCTGCACCAGAGACTCTTAAGTTTTTACCGGAGGTGCTTAGAATTACGCAAGATATTCAATATATCGAAGGAGATGTATTTGTATTTTTGGATGCTGCGGAGCCCAAACTCACAGGTTTAGATCAAAGTCACCCAGAACTTTTCGATGGTACATACAAATCAATTAATATTGACCATCATCCTACTAACTCAAAATTTGGAACTGTAAACATTATAGATAGCGTAGCCGCATCTAGCTGCGAGATAGTTGTAAGTCTGGCAGATCAGTTGGATTGGGAATTTAATAGTGACATATCAACATGTCTTTTAACAGGAGTTTATACAGATACAGGAGGCTTGCTACATAGCAATACAACTTCAGCGGTCTATAGAACTGTAGCAAGACTTCTAAGAAGCGGTGCACGCCAGCAGGAAATTGTTCAGGCCGTGTTTAGGACTGCAAAGCTAAGCACGTTAAAGCTCTGGGGAAGAGTATTAGAGAAAATTTCTTTAACAGATGAGGGAGTAGCGGTAACTGCTGTAACGGAGGGGGACTTTAAGGCGTCTGGAGCCCATCATTCAGAATTAACTGGAGCGATTGATTATGTAAATGCTGTCCCAGGAATACGTTTTTCCATGATTCTTTCCGATCGCGAGGGCATTGTAAAAGGATCACTTAGAACCCTCAGGGATGATGTGGATGTGTCCGAGATGGCCGGGAAGTTTAGCGGAGGTGGACATAAAAAGGCTGCAGGATTCTCGGTTCCGGGCAAACTTCAGCCGGAGGTTAGGTGGAAGGTGGTTGAGGAACAAAAAGATGACAGGCAGGTCAATGCTAATATTGATATAAGTGAAAAGTGAATAGTTAAAAGTGAAAAGTTACTAAAGAAAATCGAATATTAAAGACACTTTTCACTATACACTCTTAACTTTTCACTATTCTTCGTCGTCCAATTTCTCTTCCTCCAACTCCGTATCCTCAACCTCCTCTTTTTTCGCGTTCGGATCCGG
>CAZYBL010000052.1:0-7891 GCA_964645805.1 uncultured Candidatus Peribacteria bacterium
ATATAAGGCCCTGACTACATTGCGAATCATCATAACACTCTTCGAAATCGGGATTAAATATTCCATCTCCGCAACGTGAAGTATCAATTAGACAAACGCATGAATTTGAGCAGGCCTTGCCCGATGGGCAATGACTATCATCATCACATTCCTCATCTTCCTGCTTAACACCATCTTTACACCCTTCCGGGATTTTTGTTTCTACTTCTATACAACAACATACTTCACCGGTTTCAGGATCAGGTGCACTTGTCACCGCGCCACCATAAGATAAACAATCTTCTGTTGAAGAAGATGGGGCACAAGGGTCTTTACAGGATTCAACAGGAGTTCCGATGCATTGTGAGAAGTCAAAATCACACTCTCTGTTGCATAACAAATCTCCGCCAGTAAATCCGTACCCTTCACAAGTACTACCATCTAACTCTCTAGTATCGCAGTTTTCTCCGGAGTCCAACACACCGTTTCCACAATCAAAAATGCATGAACTTGGCATGCCCTTACAAGTCCAACCTTCTTCAACCTTGCAAGCTGCTGAACATCCATCACTACTAAAACTGTTTTTGTCATCACAGTTTTCATTTATATCCAATTTCCCATTGCCACAATTTAAAGAACATAGACTTGGTGCGCCTTTACAAGTCCAACCGCTTTCAACTCCGCAGGATGCTGAGCACCCATCACCATTTCTACTATTATTGTCGTCACAATCTTCAGCTGTATCCAGTTTTCCATCCCCACAATTATAAGAACATTGGCTTGGCGAACCACGACAAGCCCAACCACTTTCAATTTCGCAAGTCGATGAACAGCCGTCCCCATCATCTTTATTTTGATCGTCACATCCCTCTTTATTAAAGGCTACCTTGCCATCGCCACAAATAGTTATGCAATTACTGCTTTCTCCGTAATTGTGATCTCCGAAGCAGAGCCACCCATACTCGATATTACAAGCCTGATTACATCCATCGCCGATTTCGGTATTACCATCGTCGCAAGGTTCCATTAAATGCGAGATACCTACATCCCCAGAAGCAAGAATGCCATCTCCGCATATCGGGGTACATACACTGGGTTCACCAGTGCATTCAAAACCACTCTTTACTTCGCAATGATATGTAGAACAAATATCAGAGCTTGAATTGGAACCTATATCTCCATAATCACATTCTTCACCAGGATCCAAACGCCTGTTTCCACATAATCTTGAACATATGCTTGGGGTACCAAAACACTCCCAACCATCTTCAATCCTACAACCACCGAGGCGGTTGCTACATCCGTCATTTGACCTTGTATTTCTGTCATCGCATTCCTCAGACCCAACAATAGCTCCATCCCCGCACATATGTGCATCACAAACGCTTGGCTCCCCTGTGCAACCCCAGTGTCTTTCTATTTCACAGGAACTGCTACAACCATCTCCATTCACCTTATTTCCATCATCACATTGCTCCTTGCCCTCAACTACTCCATTACCGCAAAACGACGGTCTTCCTCCGCAGTCTTCCGGGCAATACAACTCTCCACAATCGTCTGAGCATGTGCTTGATGTGCAGACTGAAGGTGTACATGGCTCAAAGGATTCGCAGATTCCATTCCCGCAAAGCTGACGACGATCTAATTGCATAAACCCACATTTTCTTTGTTGAGAGCCATTAGGATGATTAATACACATACAGCTTCCATTTTTCTGCCAAAGAGATAAGAATTGTTCTCTAAGTGGAATTCCAGATATTACGTTTCCCAGATGAATAATATCTCCACCAAATGCACAATCTGGATGAAATTGGCAATCATCATTGGCACCATGGAAATTATATGGGTTTTGACCATCATTCATACTTACTAATTGATTCCAATCGCGCTGTTCACACTCATAATCAAGAGCATAATTTATGTTTTCAACACACTGTTGACTACATGCTTCCATTCCAATTTGAGTATCTTCATCATAAATCAAATTACCCGAATTGTCCCAAGCACTCTGCCATATATGTAAAATATGTTTACAAAAAATGTCCCGATCTGCAGTAGCACCTACTGAATTACATAAGCAAGTTAAACAATCCGTAGGTACCCCTTTGCCACAAGCTCTCAGATCTCCTTTACCCGTGCAAACGTCATATACAAAAGGATCTGTTGTTTCCTGATTTAAAGATGCTAGTTTGGATTCTTGATTTAGTCCATAACCTCCAATAACTACAACTGTTAGTGCAACAAGTGCTGCGATTGGTGGGATTCCTTTACGCATTTCGAGACATTGTAGCAAGAAGTAAGTAAAGTATATATTGTTTTTTTACGAGCTGATTAGCTTATTAGCTTCTGCTAAACTAATACCAATGCCTTCTCCTAAAAGAACGACATTTTTGTCTAAACAAGGCTGGCTACTTCTTGGGGTAATTGTTTTCCTTGGATATTTCACCTTCTTACATAACTACACCGAGCCAAGTAAATCATATTGGGATGAATCGTATCACATTACTGCTGCACAAAAATATTTGAATGGTGTCTTTTTTATGGAACAACATCCTCCACTTGGCAAATTGATTATCGCAGCTGGAGAAAAAATGATCGGTTCCAATTCTGATGAAGTTAATAGCGCTCTAATCAACGGTGAAACAACTAAAGATGTCGAAGTAGAACTTGACCTTAGGGGATATCGCTTTTTCCCATCACTATTAGCCCTAATTACAACAATACTTTTATTTTTCATATTTTTGAAGACAACAAAGAACGAAATAACCGCAGCACTTCTCTCGTTTTTATTTATTTTTGACACTGCAATACCTGTTGTTTCGAGCGCAGCATTGCTAGAAAGTCCTCTTTTATTTTTTATTGCATTAACAATTCTTGCATTCTTACATTTACTTGATTGCAAAAAGATTAATTCAGAACTTGTATTACTATCAATATTATTCGGCACTGCAATCGCCTGCGCAACGCTTACTAAATTGACCGGACTATTCCTAATTCTTCTTCTTCCCATTCTCTTCTTCAAAAATTGGTCGAAGATCAAGTTAAATCTGGTTTCGATTGGAGTCTCGTGCATTAGTGTCCTGATTTTCATACTTGCTGCATGGCATGTTCACTTCCTTCTGACAAAAAATGTTAATTCTGAACTGTCAAAAGACGGTTTTTACAATGCAAAAGGTTACTATAGAGAGATTTTGGAAAAAGATGAGCCTTTTCCATTTAAGTATTATCCATACATGATACTGGATAATTACATATACGCATTTGAGTACAACAAAGGAGTTCCCGGGCTTGATTTATGTAAGCCCGTCGAAGCCGGTAGTCCGTGGTTCTATTGGCCGACGGGAGCAAGGCCAATTACTTTCTTGTCGGAAAAAATTGATGAAGAAACCGGACGATACATGATGTTTATGCCAAATCCTGTAGTTTGGTGGCTTGGGGGAATATCGGTTTTTATTGCACTTTCGTACTTCATATGTTCATTCTTGTTTAAAATAAAATTAAAGGAGAGATTTCTGATTGGAACATTCCTGGCACTATATTTTGGATATCTCTTTGGGGTTAGCTTGATTCCAAGGGTGATGTACTTAACTCACTACTTACCTCCACTGATTATTAGTTTTGTTCTTTTGGCTCTTGTACTTAATGAACTTAAACAAATCGGTTCAATTAAAATAAATAATGATAGAAAATATTTACTAATACTAGTTATAGCTCTGACTATTTTTCTTTCACACCAATACTTTAGACCTCTAACTACACTCGAGCCTATGACCAAACCCCAAGTTCAAAGACGTGCATTTCTATCTCTCTGGGAATTGAAGTGCATTGACTGTGAGGTGAAGAGGCCGTTTTTTGTGCCAAAGAAATGTGAGGAGAATGGAGATGGGGTCAACCAAAAGTCAAAGGTCGAAGGTCAAAAGTTGGGTCAAAGGTCGAAGGTCAAAGGACTTTCGACTTTTGACTTTCGACCAAACATTCGACTTTAGACTTTCGACCAAGCAACTTACACATAAACCAGCATGAAAGTCCAAAAAAAACTCAACTCCACTGGCTGGCTACTACTAACACTGGTAATCATACTCCAATACTTCTCAGTCGTTCACAACTACACTCACCCAAGAACTTTTATGTGGGATGAGAAGTTTCATGTAACAAGCGCTCAGAAATATTTGAATGATGTCTTCTTCATGCAGGCACATCCTCCACTCGGGAAAATGCTGATCGCGCTCGGGGAAAAGATAGTTGATGCAAATGATCCTGAATTAGATAGTCTTTATACGAATGTTACTTACCATAAAAACGCTGATAAGGGAATCTCCATGAGAGGGTATAGATTGATACCAATGCTACTCGCCTGGGCATTGGCACCGCTTTCGTTCCTGCTATTTCTGCTACTAATTAAAGATAAGCTGACCGCTGCTGTGCTTAGCTTCTTTGTGATATTCGATACTGCATTAGCCCTTGTTCTTAAGGGGGCTTTGCTAGAAAGTCCTCTAATATTTGCTGTGTCTTTAAGCTCGATAGCTTTTGTAGTTCTAACTAAACCAAAATGCAAATTTATATTATGGTCATTGATTCTGGGAATCTCTGTAGGCGCTGCGTTTGTTACCAAATTAACGGGATTGTTCCTAATTCTATTTGCTCCTCTACTCCTTATTGCATTTAAGTTTAATTGGAATAAATGGTTAAAGTTTTTCGGATTTTTCTCTGTCGGCTTTTTAGTTGTCAGCGTGGGAGTTTGGCAACTACATTTTGCTATGGGGAAAAACATCGAAACAGAACTCCCTAATAAAGGTTATTATGCAGCATCAGAAACATACAAGAAAATAATTGATAAAGGAGGAACTTCTCCTATCAAACTCTTTCCTATCGCACTTAAGGATTCAATGAAATATATGTTCTCTCATCATACTGGAGTTGGCCAGCTTGACTTGTGTAAAGATAAGCAACGCGGAAGCCCGTGGTTTTTGATGCCACTTGGAGTTCGCTCAACGCATTTCATTACAGGCCACACAAAGAATGATCTTGGAAGGTACATGTATATGCAAGCTAATCCTGCAGTTTGGTGGACTAGCACAATTGGAGTTATCTTAGGATTGATAATACTTGCAGGGTCAGTCTTAATGGGAATAAAACTAAAACAACGATTCCTGATTCTCTCGTTTGTTACTTTGTATTTTGCATACATGATTGCACTAAGTCAGATAGACCGTGTTATGTTCCTGCACCATTATCTGCCAGCACTTTTTATAAGTTTCGTAATCCTTGCACTTGTAATTAATGAACTTTTCTCTAAAGGCATTATTAAAGGAGCGCTTATGCAATACATTGTTATGCTGATTGGAGCTTTGATAGTATTATGCAATATTTTTTATCAACCGCTACTAACGATGGAGCCCTTATCTAAGCCACAATTAGAGAGACGTGCATTTTTCTCATTATGGGATCTGCATTGTGTTGATTGTGAAATATTAAATCCGATGTATAGGGTTAGGAGGTGTAAATGATGTCTGGTGAATGTCGGAAGATTAGTCAAAAGTCGAAGGTCGAAGGCTTGGTCCAAAGTCAAATGTCAAAGGACTTTCGACTTTGGACCTTGGACCTATCTTTTGACCTTAGACCTTCGACCATTCTACTTCCCCCTCAACCCAACTCTCAACTTCACAAGCTCCACAACAATCTTTCCAATAACTTTAACCGAAGCCCCCGTCTGCCTCCCCCCCTGCCTCGGATAGTGCGAAACTACCACAGTCTTCCACTTAATATTATTTTTTTTGCACCTCGCAAATAGCTCCGCGTGAAAGAAGCCACCGGTTGCAATCTTTGGTTGAATCCGAGACCACACATCCCGCTTCCAGATTTTGATGCCACAATTTACATCTTTTATTTTTACTCCTAAAAGAATTCTAACAAGCAAAGCATAAGTCATCATAAATACACGCCTTGGAAAAGGATCCACTCTCTTCTTTCTGTAACCAACAACAACATCAAATGAATCTATGAACTCCATTAATTTTGAATAATCTTCCGCATGTAGCTGTCCATCCGAATCCATCATTCCCATTATTACACCTGTCGATTTCTTAAAACCTGTTTGTAGAGCTTGTCCATGACCTATATTTTTGTCGTGATGGAGCGCAATTAACCTTGATTCTTGAGTAGCAAGTTTATCAATAATTTCACCCGTAGCATCTTCTGAACCATCGTTTACTGCAATAACTTCGCCATCCAGATTAACTGAATCGAACCATCTAAGCACATCAAATATGACCTTTTCGATGTTTTCAGCCTCGTTCAGACATGGTAGAACTATAGATACTTGCATAGGTGCTAATATTCTCAATTATCTCCACACATCATAGAATCCGGTGCACACGTTCCAAAGATGATCATCTTACCAAAACTACACAACCCTAATCCCGAGCACTCCTCCTCATCACATAAGTTAAGTAATCCCATACCACATTGCCCACACATGTTGCATTGATTTTGCTCGCCACCTACTACCATATCACCAAAAGCAATTGATTCCTTATCTTTATCTTCAAACCTAAGCACCGGACCTCCTTCCAGCTCAAACAATATATCTTCATCAATGTCATCAAATAGGAATTCATCATCTTTTAGATCTTCAATTAAAAATTGCTCACTTTCATCCAGAAACGTTGCATCTTCATCCAATAACATTTCACCTTCATTAATAAAACTATCTATTTCATCCAGTATTTCTTCGTCCTCTTCAAACAAAATATCTATATCCTCATTAATCATATTGTTAATTAACTCTTCCTCCTGTTCTTCACTTGAATTGTAAGTTAGATAAGCTAAGTTCCCAACAGCGGCAGATGTGCCGAGTATAACCAAACCAAACAACGCTAAAGTGGCACTTGGGAGAAATCTTCTTAGCATAATATAGAAATTATATCACCCAAATTATATAAAACAAAGATAAGTAGTTCTTAGCATTTCTCCGGATCAGGTGCACAAAAGAATAAGCCATGTTTACATGGTCCAAGCATCAAGCATTCATTTTTATCACATATATTGAACAGTCCATCGCCACAAGTACGACATGCGTCGCAATTGTTACTATCTGCAGCGCCATGCGTAGATTCATCTCCACCGCCAAATATGTCTTTCAAAAAACCTATCCAACCGGGACCTTTGGTTTTAGTTGGTTGTACTACTTCTTCTTCAGATTCTTCCTCGTCTTCCGAAGGCTCGATAACCGATGAACTCACCTCCTCTATCGCATAACAATACTGCGAACAAAAATCTGCTGCCTTCCAAGGATCCTGTCTGCATGCATCATTAAGACAGGTTACACACCGGAAGCTATCCTGATTGCCCTGACTCATGCATCTAGTAACATCTTCCCGACTCGTTTCTTTATCTTTACTGTCACCATCAGCCGTAATCACTTGCGAGCACTCAAAAGCACAAAAATCTATTGCTCCTGATGGATCTAATTCGCAGGCATTATCCAAGCACGCATTGCATTCTTCACTCTTTCCTACACCAAGTAACTTACATATCTCCGCTAAGCCCTCTCGTGGTTCCTGAGTATCAACTTCGTCCGGTTGATCTGGTTCCAACTTAAATCCTGGTTTAGTTGGCTTTGGAGTAGAAGAACTTATATCAGTGACAGTTGGTGGTGGCTCAAGTTTCTTTTTATCATCTTTTTTCGGGAGATCCACTGTTGAAGAACTTTGCGCCATTTTTGGTTGTACCGAAGAAGAACTCTCGGTTTTTGTTTTTTTCTGTTTTGCAAATGGATTTGATTGAACCGTACTACTGCTAGTAATTTTACTTTTTGCTCTATATGTTTCCGGTTTCCCCCAAACATAATATTCTCCATTTGTTTGATCCATACCTTTTGCAACCGGTTCGTAGCCAGCTTTAGCCAAATCAT
>CAZYBL010000053.1:0-5005 GCA_964645805.1 uncultured Candidatus Peribacteria bacterium
CGACAACATCATCATCTTTAACGCTCTTACGCAGGAAGATATTAGAAAAATAGTAAAGATTCATCTCGGCTACCTCCAAGACCGTCTTAAAGAACAAAAACTTAAGATCGATGTCGATGCAAAGGCTCTAGGCATTCTGGCAAAGAAAGGATTCGATCCCGAATACGGAGCGCGCCCTGTAAGAAGAGTGATTCAGGAAATGCTAGAGGACGAAATTGCTGAGCACATACTTAAGGGAATATTCTCTGAAGGCGATACTATCAAGATTACAAAGAAAGGAGAGGAAGATTTGGAATTGATGAGGGCTGAGAAGGAGATTAAGAAGACCGCTAAGAAGAAAGTTGCCGCAAAGTAAACAAGTTAAAGTTAAAATGGATACATTGCTACATTGTGACACTGCTGTAAGAAATACCTTTACAAAATAACAATGTTACAATGTAACAATTTTCTGCTTTACACAACTTTTACCTACAAGCATCCAAATAGATTTTATGTTATAATATTCTGATGCCAATTGAACCCGTAAAAATACCACAAAATGTGCAGATTGAAGACCGCCTTATAGGGCCGATTACCCTGAGGCAGGTAATTTTGTGTTTAAT
This sequence comes from uncultured Candidatus Peribacteria bacterium, assembly GCA_964645805.1. Taxonomy (GTDB): domain Bacteria; phylum Patescibacteriota; class Gracilibacteria; order Peribacterales; family Peribacteraceae; genus UBA2144. The sequence goes on from CAZYBL010000053.1 coordinate 603, forward strand.
TGGCGCAGGGATAAGCTTTGCGATATGGAATATCATGCAAAAATCGGGAATGGGTAACTTTTTGGGAATTATTATCTCCCTCGTTCCCCTTTCGATCGCTGCTGCGTTTGCATTCGTACAAGTTCAGGGATTAAGCCTAGTAAGAATAATTCTTTTGATAGTTGAGAAAAATAAAAAGCCAGCAGTAAGAAAGTGCGGACCACGAGCTGGAATTCAAATCAATGTAAAAACATATTTCTCCAGCCAAGGTAGCGCTGTTGTTAGAAATACTGCAGCCCCGGAAACGGATAAATTATCACAACTAAGCACGCTCTTGGATGAAGGAACAGATACTGCACATACTAAATTGGAAACTACAGAAACTCCTTCAGCAAAAGTCGAACCCAATGTTCCTGTCGACAAAAGTCGTGTAAGCGTAGATCAGACTCAACCTGAAGTAGTTGCTCCAAGTGTTGATGGAATTGAAAAACCAGCTGATCCACCTACCCCAATCTCTTAAGATGCCAGAAGATAAAACTCCCCCAAAGGCAGCTCCTAAGAAAGCAGTAGCAAAGGATGCTAAGAAGAAAAGTGGAGATAAAGATAAGATCAAAGAAAAAAAGGGTCTACTTGAAAAATTGACCAGCACTATGCGGGGTCGCAAGCACTCCCCTGCTTCTAATACTCAAAAATACATCCCAATATCAGAAATAAGAAACGATACCGTACTTCTTAAAAACGGTGGACTAAGAGCTGTTCTAGAGATTGAACCTATCAACTTCAACTTGAAGAGCGAAGAAGAGCAGCAAGGGATTATAGTTAACTATCAAAACTTCTTAAACACCCTATCGTTCCCAATTCAAATTGTTGTCACTTCAACAAGAGTGAACATCGATCCTTATATTGAAAAGGTTAGACAGCAGGCAAAAGCACAGGAAAACAAATTGCTAAAAAACCAATCACTTGAGTATGCAGCATTCGTACAGAAACTTGTCGATGTTGCGGATATTATGCAGAAGAAGTTTTACATTGTTGTACCACAAGATGATCAGCAGCCAAAAAAGAACTCGTTCACCTCATTCTCCAGATGGATGAAAACCGATGATTCATCTGCAAAGATTAGTGGAAGAAACCAACTCTTCCATCAAAGAAATATTTTGTTAAGAGATAGAGTAAACCTTGTTCAATCTAGCCTGCATCATGTCGGAATTAATTCAAAGAGACTGGCTACGAGAGAGTTAATTGAGCTTTATTATCAGCTTTATAATCCAACCTCAAGCCAAGAGCAAAAGCTGCCTGCGGATTTGAATACGGATAAGTTGAGTAGATAATTTCTTGACACCGTCCCCTCCCCCTGCAATCCTACCCATCGAAGCAACTGCTGCTCGTGCAAGGGCACTGCTTCTATCCCTTTTATCCTTACCACTTGCACCACATTTTCAACATGGTAACAACTGCAACAAAAAACACAGTAATGGAGGATCTGATCAAGGGTGCTCCAGCAATTATTCGTATCCGACCGGGTGAACTGGTTGAAGGTACAGTCGTTTTTCGCGGAAAGAACAAGCTTCTTTTGGATCTTGAAGGCGGAACTACAGGAATCGTAAGTGGACGTGAGCTAAGGGATTCTTTCAATACATTCAGAAGTCTAAAAATCGGTGACAGGATCTATGCGATGGTACTTGAAGAGGAGAATGATGAAGGAATGGCAGTTCTTAGCCTCCGGATGGCTAGCCAACAGAAGGCTTGGGACAGATTCCATGACTTAATAGACAACGAAAGAACAATGGAATTCATTCCTCAGGAAGCAAACAAGGGAGGACTTCTTGCAAACATCGATGGAATTAGAACTTTCTTACCAGTTAGCCAACTTGCACCACTCCATTACCCACGTGTGAATAACGCTGACTCATCAGAAATCATTAATCGCCTAGGGAAATATGTCGGTCACAAATTTGCTGTGAAGATTATTACAATGGATGAGGAGGCAGGTAAAATTGTAGTATCTGAACGCGAAGCGATGTCCGAAGAACGTGCCAAAGCACTTGAAACCCTTAAAATTGGAGACGTTAAAGATGGGCTTGTAACCGGTATTGTTAAGTTCGGACTCTTCGTAGCGTTCGAAGGACTGGAAGGATTAGTCCACATTTCCGAAATCGCATGGGGACATGTTAGGAATCCTGCGGAATTTGCGGAAGTGGGAGACAAGATGCAAGTAAAAGTGATTGGAATAGATGGCGACAAGCTATCACTTTCGGTTAAGCAATTGACTACTGATCCTTGGGAGAAAATTGCGGAGAGATATCCAGTTGGTAAGAAAGTTCAGGGAACCATCGTTCGATTTGCCGACTATGGAGCATTCGTAAAGCTTGAAAATGATATAAATGGTCTTGTTCACCTAACCGAACTTGCTCACCACAAAGTAACTGACCCATCAGAAGTTCTCACAATTGGCGATAAGATCGATGCTCAAGTCATTAACATCGATATTGATGAGCGACGAATCGGACTTTCCATTAAAGCCCTTAAGCCAATAGATAAGGCAACAATGGAGAGGATTAAGAAGGAGAGAGAGGAAGAGGAGGCGAAGGTAAAAGAGGAGTCCGAGAAAGCAAAAGAATCCCTGCCTGACCGGCAGGCAGGCAAAGATGAGCCCGCAGGCGCGACTCCCGAGTCGCGCACTGAGCCGAAGGCTCAGAAAGACAAAGATGATGACTCCGAAGCTGCGACTCCGCAATCACAGACCAAATTCGTCGCCTCGAAAACCGGCAAAAAGTATTACGCGGTCGATTCGGCGCAGGGTAAGAAGATTAAAGAAGAGAATCGAGTGTACTTCAAAGACGAAAAGGAGGCGGAGGCTGCTGGATACGGTGCTTAATCGATGGACTGATTGCTTAATAAATGTAAATGCAAATAAAAAACCTCCTGTCCACCGCCTTTGCCAACGTGGAAGGTTAGTTTGTACCCGTCAATCCCCTTGCTCTTAGCAAGTGCCTGAGCTTTGCGAATTAACATCAAAGGAACATGAGCCGTCTCATCAGTCAGATCTATTATTGATGGAACAAAATCCTCTTCCTTCTTTGCAATCAACAAAAGATGAGTTGGCGCTTTTGGATTAATGTCCTTAAAAACCAAAACCTCATCATCTTCGTAGACGACGTCAGCAGGAATCTCTTTGCGGACTATTTGATGGAATATTGTGTCTTCAGTCATAGTATTCATATTGTACTTAAATAAGCTAACCTAAGCCAAACTACTGCGCTACTGCGCTACTGCGCTGTAGCCCAACATTGACTTTTTCCCCTAAATAAGAGAAAATATATACATATGGGCAAAGCCCCAGCAAATCCAGAAAAAGGCAAACAACTAACAGAATCAAAGGAGTCGCAAAGTGCTCTTATCGTTGAGCAACCACAGAAACTTGAAGGACTTATAGAAACTATTAATCTTCTTGGAAATATTTCTGAGCGAATGGGTGAAGATAAGTCTGGTGACATGGGTGGTGGTGGAGGGAAAGGCAAAGGTGCTAAAGCTGCTAAAGGAGCTTCCCCTAGAGATCAAGCTATTAAGAGTATTCCAACAGAGAAAGTTATAAAAAAACAATTAGCCAAGCACATAGAAAAAGAAGTGAAGTCTCTACGAAAAGAAGTAAGAAAAGCAGCAAGGAAGGCAGCCAAATCAGGTAACGCACATGCAATCAATGAGCTTTACGCTCGTATACGCAGACTAAACTCACTACTTGCAAGCCTAATGGAGGCTTCTTATGAGGTTGTTAAGAGATTATTTATCAGAGTTTTCATAGATAAGCAGCCGATACTGTGACAATTGACAGTTGACACGGCCCCGGCAAGCCGGGACCTTTTAACAATTAACATTTTTAAAAATAGTTAATTGTTAATTGTTAACTGTTAATTGTTATAGCTTCGAAACCTGCTCAATCCTTTCAATAATCTCAGCTATAAGATCGCCAACCATCGGTACCCATTCTATGTAGTGCAATATCCAAACAATTACAGGGATAACTATTACAATCGCGAATAGGAATCCAAGCCCATACATAATGCCTCTTAAAAAGTAGATTCCATAACTTTTGCTAGATTCGACTATTGCACGAGAACGCTTGGAAAGCCGCTGAACTGAATCATTAAGATGGTCAATGGAATCTATAAGTGCTTTTTCTACGGTAGAGTGTTTCTTGGCTGGCATAGCAAAGGGGTAAATGATGAAATTGGTGATTATTTCTTCTTCTTAGAATCCTTTTTATTCTTTTTACTCTTCTTACTCTTTTTCTTCTTTTTTTTATCCTCCTCAATATAATCCATCACCCACTGAAAAATATGATCGGCCACGGAAATCGGCTTCATTATCGCATCTTCACCCTGACCTGTAATACCATCAATACGTCTGAGTATTTTCTTGAGGTC
>CAZYBL010000053.1:5015-7851 GCA_964645805.1 uncultured Candidatus Peribacteria bacterium
AATAGTGCATGATAAAGAAGAATCAGCACCAAAATAAAAACCGCAATCTGAAGGCCGGCGATGATTTGTTCCAGAGGCATAGAATATTTGAGAAGAATTAAGATATACTCTACATATGGCCGTCAAAATACGCAATTTAGTCGGGATGCACAAATTCATTATCAATTGTCAATTATCAATTACCTGTGCTGAGCACAGTCGAAGCATCAATTTCCCCAAGAGACTAACAATAAAGATAATCGATATTTACCAATCAACACTCTCACCAGATCATGGACCTCTTAAACATTTGTATACATACGGCTATTGCCGGCATGAACCTACGTGTTCGGAGTATGGGAAAAAGGTTATCAAAGACAAAGGAGTCATAATTGGCAGCTTGCTGACCTTAAAGAGAATATTGGGATGTAATCCGTGGAAGAAGCCTGATCAAAAAAGGATTCAAAAATGTATAGATAATGCTGGTTGAAAAGCACTAAATCTGTCAGAATTCCTTTGTAAGCTTAGTTTTGAAAGAGGTAGAAATGCTTCTCGCAGGATTACGATTACATTTCTATTTTTTTCACCATAATTTTTATGGCCACAGGTTCTATAAAGAAACTACTTAATGGTTTCGGTTTTATTGCCCGCGAAGGAAGCGATGATCTTTTCTTCCACTCTGCAGACCTAGTCGATGTTGCTTTTGATTCTCTGCAAGAAGGAGATCAGGTAGAGTTCGAGGAAGGAATGAGCGACAGAGGTCCAAAAGCCGAAAAAGTTACTAAGGCTTAGTTGTCGTGTGTTTTTTAAGATGATTTGGAGCGGGCCGCCCGCCCTACGGGCGAGGCGAGTCTCGCTCCAAAATTGCAAAGCAGTTTTGGAGCGGGCGAGCGGAATCGAACCGCCATCACCAGCTTGGAAGGCTGGGATAATAACCATTATACGACGCCCGCATAAGGTAGATAGATTCTACTTATAAATTAATAATATTGAAAGTGCGTATCATGCAATTTTATTTGCACCCTGGGCAGAAATAAATAAATTGATGTATTATTCAACAGATGGCCAACGTATGGTTAGAACTGTGCAATCAGTAATGGCTCTGAACGAGAGTGGAATATTATGCCATAACACATAATCACCTGATCTTTTCATTTCAACCTCTTCATCTGGAAAAATAGTAACACATTCACCGCTAATCAGAATTGAAATACTCTGTTGTTCAACTGCGAGAGCCCATTCTTTTCTTACCCATCCTGTCTTTGCTGTTCCCCACTTAACCTCTAAGTGATTGGTGTTCATAGGAGAATTCTTAGGTATAAAATGACCGATGAACCACCCCTGATAATCCTTGATATCGGTTGCATTGCCCTTTATGAGCTTTTTCATGTTCCAAGTATAACACGGCCCCTAGAAAGACCCGAGGCAATCTATTGTGAAGATTGCTACTTAAAAGAAGTATATTGATTTGCTCTACCTTACCCCCCTCTCGCATTCCTCTCAGCTTGATCTACCGCACCTCGCCACATTTTTCCTTTATCCAAACCTGTGAACTTTTTAAATTGACCCGCTACCCACGAATCCTTCTTTTCTTTCTTACTTGGTGCCGGTGTGTGAGGAACTGTTGGCTTGTCTATTTCTGCCCTAGATCTTTCACCAGCAGTTATATATAAAGATTTTACATCTTCAGGATTAAAAGAATGTCCATGATGAGACATGGCAAGTTGTATGCATGAATCTGCACCAGTTTCTTTCATCTTCTTTATAGCATATTTATCAAACTCTCGTTCTATTTTGGTCACTTCCCAATCTAAAGAAGCCTTGTCATTTCTTAAAGAAGGCTTTGTTTTACATTTCTCTGCAATGGCATTATTAATATAAGTTCTTAGTTCTACTTTAAGTTCCGCAATGTTTTCATCTGAGGGACCATCATCTATCAAACCTAGTATCTTTTCTTTGCGTTCTTCCGGAGTGAGTGTAAGCATTTCCTTTCTTTCATTTTTATATTTCGCTAACTTGCCTTCTAACCTTTTACCCCAAAGATAGCTTCCTCCACTTTCAGTTGGACGCCTAACCTTTTGTCCAATCATACTTTCATATTCTCCCAGCATTCTAATTTGATCTTCCAGATCTTCTATAAGTTTGTCTACATTTTCTACAGTTGAATCACCCAAAAAGTCCTTTTCAGATTTCTCGCAAATTTGTATTTGTTCTTTTAAATCTCTCGTAATTTTTTCTTTTTCTCTCTCTTTCTCTCTCGCTTCTGCTTCTCTCCTTTCTTTCTTTAATTCTTTCTCTCTCCTTTCACTCTCCAAATAACCCGCTTCTAACTTCTCCACTATTGGTTCTACCTCTTTAATCATATTCTCCAAATCTCTTACCCTCCCTGTTACAAATTTTCTATCATAACTATTATCAATCTCTGAAAGTTTCTGTAACGTACTCATTTCAGTTTTAAGATCATTAAAAAACTGATTCATTTCCCTGCGGGAATACTTGATACGCTCGTAACCGAAATTAAACTTCGGAATGTTCCTATCTCTGGATTTACGATAAGTGCCTCTTATTTTCTCTACCTCTTCCGGAGTAATTAACTTTTCTGTTCTTTTTAACTTTTCAGCAAGCTCTCCTGTCTCCTTTCCACCTACCTCAGATCTCCTGCTGTATTCCTTCTTAAGATCCTCCTGCGAAGAGATGCTTTCACTTTGTTGCTCAGCTTTATCCTGCACCTGTGCCTCATCCTCCGTAGAGCCTTCTTTTCCTACCTCGAAATAAATAAGTCTTTTCTCGGATATGTGTGGATTTTTGGATTAATAGAAAATTTTCTGGGCTAGGAAACCCTCAATAGCTCCTTAAT
>CAZYBL010000054.1:0-7847 GCA_964645805.1 uncultured Candidatus Peribacteria bacterium
GCTTCAAAAAGAGTAAAAGTCTTCATTTCAGCCCAGAAAATTTTCTATTAATCCACAAATTAACTATCAACTCTCAACCATCAACAAAATTGTTGATTGTTGACAGTCCCGCGTACGCGGGACGTGTCGATTGTTGATTGTTGATTGTCGATCAATCCCCTTCATAATACCCGCCCCCGCCCTCAAGTGCAGCCAGATAAGCTGCTTTTGCTGCAAAGTATGCAAGCTTGAATGGTACATATTTTGCCCAGGCAGCTGCTACATCAACTTTATATTGAACCTCTGCAGCCTGTTTAGCAGCCCTATATGCATCTTTCGCATTATCTTTGGTAGCTGTGTATGCATTTTTTGCTGCAGCGGTATTATTTAAATAAGCTTCCTTAGCAACCGCTTTCGCCGCCTCATAAACAGCTCTGGCAGCTTCTTTTGCATCCTTGTAAATATTGATCTTTTCTATTAGCTCGGTACGAGCATTCTGATAATTTGCCTCCTCATATGAACAACTAGAAGCACCATTTGTACTCACACAATTATTGTAAGCTTCCTTTGCTTGCAAATAATTTTCCTTAGCAGCAATTGCATCATCATACTCATTCTGTTTAGCAGCTAGGTATGCATTGAATGCTGTTTGCCTTGCCTGCAAATAGGCATTTTTCTCCGCTTCCCTCGCGGCCACAAGAGTGGCAAATGCTCCAGTCATAGTATTCTTATATGCAAAGACTGCCGCGTTACGAGCATCTATGTAATCTTGCCTGGCCTCCGCCTTATCCAATAGATACTGATCAAAAGCTTCCGACTTCGCAACGCCTGCGGCAATCATTGCATCATACAATTCCGCCAAAGTATTATCATACGACCACTCATCACCCGGTTCTCCCGCAACAGGATTTTCAACTACATGATTCGGACAACCGCTGTTGTTCCCCATCCTTATGTTGGGAGCACACCCGTTTATATCATAAACGTATACATCACGGTTGGAATAAACATACAGATAACCATCTTTGGCAACAACAACGTTGCTTATCCTGTCGGGCCCCGTCAAAACAACCGGATTTGCGGGATCGGAGACATCGATCAATTTATGGTTCGCGGAAATTGTAAGATCATTTACTTTTCTAAACCCCACATTCCCGTAATTTCCCAGACCCCCAACCGCGCCCAATGAAATTGTTTTAATTTTTTGCGGATTACCGGGATTCTCGAGAGAATAAACTACCATCTTAACTTCATCCGAATTATCCAGAGAATAATCTTCGCTCTCTATTCGCGTAAAATACAAATATCCATTTACGGCAATTATTCCCCCGCCATCGAAATAGAAGTTCGACTGGGCTATGGAACTGATGTACCCCTGCCTGTAAATGTCTCCGCAGGTACGCACACACATGCGGGAACTATTCGTGCACCTGAATCCGTCCGGACAAGACGTGCCTTCACATTCGCAGGATTCCAGATCGGTCGTACATGAAAGAGTCTCGTGATTGCAGCACTCATCGGACGCACAGCCTGCATCTATTTTGCAATTCGAACAGTCCTCGCCCGGATCTACAATCCCATTCCCACATTTATTCTCGCACATGGAACTATAAGTGTTGCAATACATGCCTTCATCGCAATCCGGATCGCCTGAGCAGGAATTATCCTCAAAATCAGCGCATACATTGTTTAATTCGTTGCACTCCAGATCCCCATAACATCTGGCGTCCGTGCTACACGTACTACAGGTCTCACCTAACAGTTTTCCATCCAAAGTATTAACCTTGTAAACACGCACCTGCGCCGGCATATTGTTACCAACACTGTTGTTCACGCCTATAGATACATACATATAATCGCCATACAAAGCCATTCCTTCGATTCGCGCTTTTTTACTGCCGTAAATATTCCTCATTCCCTTCCTAACAGGAAGCCAGGAATGTTTGAGCTCAAAACCACTTATCTCTTTTTCATACCCTATGTTTCCCGCATAAAGAAAGTTCATACCAATATCAAGATCCGATAAATCACCCCCATCCACCTCCGGCCACCAATGCTTTAGCAAACCGACTCCAACCTTAACTCCGGTACCCGAATAACCGGCAACCGCACTCCCTACCAGCTCGCCGCTAAACGGATTATACTGATATTTCTCAATGCTTCCCGGGCGAGCCACGTAGAAATAATGACTGCTATGTTTCGTGTCTGGCCAAATGCTCCTATCCTCGTACAAGAAAGTGTAAACATTGTATGAAATCTTTAATTTTTCCTCGTAATTCTCAAAATCAGTTATATCGTAGAACCGCATGGAACCGTCGTTCACAACCAGGCAATCCGAGAAAACATCAATCTCTTTTACGCCATCAATGTTCAAATCGAAATAGGCTACGGGAGTCCAATTAACACCACATTGAGTCTGGCTACGAAGTGCATCATATGAACACGTTGCAGGGCAATTCGGATTTACGACAACAGGTCCGTCCCCTACACACGTCTCACCATCATTCTCCATAACACACACTTTGCCCATACTTTCGCAATAATCATTACCCGAGCCCGAACATGACTCATTTACGCATTTCTGAACACCGTTTTCCTTAACACACACTTTGCCCATACTTTCGCAATGATCATCGCCCGAATCCCAACACGGCTCATGTACTACACATTCCTCAACACCATTTTCATTAACAATACATACTCTGCCCATACTTTCGCAAATATCATTGTTCTCGTCCGAACATGGCCCACCATAATTCACTGAGACTAGTTTCCCCGGGAGAAGTAAAACAAACAATGCAGTAATCCCTGCAGCAACGCCAACAGTCCTTTTTAGGGTCATGTTGGGGACAAGACTACCATAATTACCACCTGATAACAATCAACAATCAACTTTCAACCGTCAACTTGTTGACAGCGAGCGTAGCGAGCATGTCGATTGTTGATTGTTAATTGTTAAATATCACTTCAAAATCATTGACTCACCCACACTAGATCAATAAAGTCCCCCCGATGGTCAAACAAGTCGCAAAAGTAATCAAGGCACAAGCACGCGGCGGGCAGGCAAACCCTGCACCTCCTTTGGGACCTGTTCTTGGACAAGCTGGAATTGATATTAATGCATTCTGCACTCAATTTAACGAAAAAACTCAAGATCAACAGGGTCAGTTAATTCCGGTTGTTATCGAAGTATATGAAGATCGAACATTCTCCTTCAAACTAAAGAAACCGCCGGCAGCTAACCTGATTTTAGAGAAAGCAAAAATCAAAAAAGGAAGCGGTGAACCTAATAAGGAGAAGGTCGGCAAGCTTACAAAGGCTCAACTCAAAGAAATTGCCGAAATAAAGATGAGTGACCTTAATACAACCGATGTTGAGCAGGCTATGAAGATTATTGAGGGGACTGCTAGAAACATGGGAGTGACCGTTGAATAGGTATTTGCAACAATTTCTTAATATAGCAATTAAATTAACGTGCACTCACTATTTCCCTTCCGTAAGCTAATCTAAACCCTTTCCCTGTTATTTCTATGATAGATCAACCTCTCGCAACTGTGTTTGGAACAGTCGGCGTCGTGTATGGACTTATTGTCCCTCTCGTGCTCGTCGTGCTGTTCGCATTCTTCTTTATTGCAAGTTTGCTTAGCCCCAACGCTCGCCCAGTCAAAATTGCCCAAGCGGTTTACTGCTACCTTATGATGGGATTCGGCATTTTGCTGATGACCATTGCAGCACTTCCTACAGTTACAAGTGTTCTAGCAGGAACATCATATGCTAGTGCCACTTATGTAGGCTTACTGGTCGTCTTTGCAGCAGGAGGTTGCATTTTCCTTTGGCATGATAACTGGGCTCAGGCTCTGGACGCGAATTCAAGGTTGGTGCCATCACTCATTTTCCTTTACACGATTAAAACCATTGGATCACTTACTGCTCTGCTATCCGCACTTTCAATAATACTCACGATGGTGCTTGGAGGTGCAGAGGCAGGATGGTGGATAATGCCTGTAACACTCCTTCTATATGGCTTTGTTCTTTACATGAGTACACAGGGAGAGAAAGGTCCTACACCTCCGATTTTCTGTAATATGTGCGTAAAGATGCCGAAGGTGCCGAAGATGCCAAAGGTTAAGCCAAGGCTTCCAAAGATGAAGAAGCTATCTATGTCTGTGGCTAAGAAACCTTCTAAAACTAAGAAGAAGGGCAAGAAGAAGAGGAGGAAGAAGAGGAAGTAATTAATTTGATTAAAAGGGCGATCGGAGAAATTCGATCGCTTTTTGTTTGCATCCAACACTCAATTGCGCCATCATTCTCACCCCGTGGGAGTCTTCCTCCGACATTTGTACCACGTCCCCCATTTATCCATGACAGAAAAATCAGCCGTTGCAAAAAGGCACGGCAAAAAATACGCAGATGCAAAGAAGCTTATCGATAAACCAAAGTACACGATCGATGAGGCTGTTTCTCTGTTGCCTAAACTTGCGACCTCTAAATTTGACTCGACTGCAGAACTTCATATCCGAATTAATGCAGATACAACTCAAGCCGATCAATTAGTCAGAATCACCGTGAGCCTTCCTCATGGAACTGGTAAGAAAGTTAAAGTCGCAGCTTTCGTTCCGGATGACATGGTTGATGCAGCTAAAAAAGCTGGAGCTACCAAAGCTGGAAATGAGGATCTGATTAAGGAGGTTGCATCTGAAAAAATCGACTTCGATATAGCAGTAGCACATCCTAATCTTATGAAAGACCTTGGAAAAGTTGCAAAAATATTAGGCCAACGCGGAATGATGCCGAACCCTAAGGCTGGAACTGTAACTCCTAATATTGAAAAGACTATTGAAGATCTAAACAAAGGAATGATCGAATGCAAGATGGATAAACAGGGAATCATTCACACAATTTTCGGGAAGTTAAGTTTTGGAGAAGAAAAGCTTAAGGAAAACCTGGAAACTATTATCAAAGCTGTGAAAGATGCAAAGCCTGCGGGAATCAAAGGAACTTATATAAACTCCGCAACGATTACTCCGAGCATGGGGCCGGGGGTTAAGCTTGAGGTATGAAGAAACTACTATTTGTGTTTGATTTATGGAGGCATTGAGTAGTTTTTGGTTTTTGGTTATTGGTTTACTTGTTATAATCAACATATGAGTGAAACTTCAATAAATGATAGCGGTCAGCCTAGTTCATTAGGCGAAATTATTGCAACCTTAAGGCAAAATCCTGAACTATTAAGAAGAGAGATTGAGAGAATTAATACAGACTCAGAATACCGAAACCAGGTGCTAGCTGCTGCTGGTGAATTACATACGACCCTGACTAGAACAGCTGAGCAAACAGAACAATTGGCTGAATCAATTGAGCAACGCGTAGAAAGGCTTCGCAAGAATACAGAAGGATGCCTGGAGGTAGTAAGAGGAGTTAATGAATCTCTTGGATAAAATTAGATATCCAGAAAACCCTCGTGCCCACGACCTCGCTCCGCCGTAGCGGCTACGCGAAGGCGAGAGGGGCACTCTGGTTTTTTCAATTTTTTAACTAGAGCACCCGTTCCCGGGTGCGAAGGTCAGTTAAATAAATTTAATATATTTCTAACATCATCAATTGTCTCAACCCTAACTAATCTCGCTCTAAGCTCCTTAGCCCCCTCAATTCCCTTTACATAACTTGCCAAGTGCTTCCGCATCTCAAGCATCCCGCGACGTTCGCCTTTAAGTTTAACAGCTAATTCACAATGGTGGAGGATGAGGGGGATTTTTTGGGTGAAGGTCAGGCTGTCAATAGTAGAAATTGGGAGTCGCTGGTCGCTTGTCGCTTGTCGCTGGTCCGGTGTTTGACTAGTGACTAGTGACCAGTGACCCACAACTTCACAAATATCCCGCATCAACCATGGATTACCGAACGTCCCCCTCCCCACCATCACCCCATCCAAATTCCCGAGCTTATCAACCGCATCCTGTGCGTTTTTAATGTCCCCATTACCAATTATTGGAACGTCAACCTCCTCTTTCAACCTATATATAGGTTCCCAATCTGCTAAGCCTGAGTACTTTTGCTGATAAGTCCTTCCATGAATCGCAAGCGCGTCGGCTCCAGCTTCAACTAGCCTTGAACAAAATGGAATTAATTCCTCAGACGAATCCCAACCTAATCTAGTCTTAACACTCACTGGAATCTTGACTGCAGCTTTAGCTGATTTAACTAACTCCACTGCAAGTTCAGGATTTTTCATCAAAGCAGAACCGTGACATGAGGATGTTACGCGAGCCGCCGGACATCCCATATTTATATCTATTCCATCTGCCCCCATTTCTTCAACCACTTTTGCAGCCGACAAAAAATGATCTGGATCTTTTCCGAAGATCTGAACTATAAAAGGTCTTTCTTTCTCAGGATCAAAATGCATCATTCCCATAGTCTTCTTCGCCCCATAATGAATCGCATCTGTGCTTAAAAATTCGGAATAAACAACTACTTCTGAAGCTAATTCTTTAATCAACTGACGATACGCAGCATCCGTAACTCCTGCCATGGGGGCAAGGACAACAATAGGCCGTCGGGCTGATTTCCATGAAAACATAGATAACAATCAACACGTTTCACTCTCAACTGTCAACACGTTTCACTCTCAATTATTAATAAATTGTTGAAGGTTGAAGGTTGAAGGTTGATTGTTATAAGTCGTTAGATCATAATGAAGCCTAGGATGAAAAGCTTAATCACAACCAGCTGGCTTAGGATCATATATTTTGTGTCCTCGTTTATACTCCCCGCCTCGTCATACGCTGCTCCATCACTTATCCCATCATCCGGCACTATCAATGTGCCTGGCTCACCCGGTTCTACATGTAATTTTATGACAGGACACTTTGATGCTGAATGTATACCAGCATACATAGCAGATGTTATTGGACTGATCTTTATGTTCATCGGTCTATTCTTTTTGCTAATGATCGTAATTGCTGGTTATCAGATCGCAATAGGTAGCACCGGACTTGCCGGAGGAAAAGAAGCGGGACAGAAAAAGCTATTTATGGCGATTGTAGGTTTTTGCGTTTGCGCATTCGCATTCTTTATAATCGACTGGGTTGTCTGTACACTAGCTGGCACATGTTAAAAAAGGACAAGAAACCAGCGGCATTTACTTCACTTAGAATAGTGGGTGAAAAGGCGCACAATATCCTAAAGCGCGCAAGAAAAACTTCCAAGGGCACCAAAAAGAAGTCATTTGATATACCGGATAAAGTTGAGCATGAAACTTTGGTAGTTCATCTATCGGTAAGCAGTGCAGTTAAAGCAGCATTTTCAATTCTATTAATCGTTCTTGGCGTATTTGCAATCTATCACCTGCGAGACAAATTGATCCTGCTCTTTCTTGGTGCCTTTGTAGCAGCTGTAATTGACCCTGGAGTTGTACGAATGCAGCAATATGGGATTCCGAGGACAGTTGCAATTCTAATTCATTATTTGGTTGCGTTATTTGTCATTTTCTTCCTGTTTTTCTCATTTATTCCAATCATCGCAGATCAGTTGCAGGACATCGCGGCGTTTATAAGCATCGAAGCCGATAGTTTTCTTTCAAATCCAAGAATATCCATTCCATTTTTGCCTCAAGAACTAAACAGCAGACTTACCATCCTGACTCAGACCACATTGCAAGGGCTATCTATAACGGAATTTGGTGATGCAATTGGTCAAATGGGTGAAACTTTGTCGACTGCAGCGCAAGGATCTGTACTGTTCGCTGCAAAAATTGCAGGATCTGTTGCCAGATTCTTCGTAAGTTTGATAGTTGTTCTGGTTCTTGGCTTCTTTAACCAGATCGAGAAAGAGAGAATCTTAAGGTGGATTGTTAGTTTCTTGCCTCCAAG
>CAZYBL010000055.1:0-7757 GCA_964645805.1 uncultured Candidatus Peribacteria bacterium
AGCTTTGCTCGGACTTTGCGCAAAACTCTAGATTTGGTTTCATTGATCCAAAATAATTTCCTATATGAAGCTGGCCGGAGGGTTGGATGCCAGAGAGGACGCGCATATAAGAGTATGCTAAGGATAATTGAGGAAAAAATCCACTACCAGAGATGCACCCTCCCCCCAGGGGTGGGAATATGTTTTGGGTGGTGGGGTCGCTATTGATAGTGGCACTTGAGAAATCGCAGTCAATATCATCTCAAAAAAAACTTTAACACTCCTCCACTTTTCCCCTTCCCTAAGCCCTAAAAGACGTCCCCCCCTAGGGGGGAACACCTGTTAAGTAATCTTAACAAACCCTATGCTATAATGCCCAGTTGCTCCCCCGTTGCCATATAAGAGGCAGTTTGTGACCAAAAATCGCGCCTAACAAAGGCAACGCGTATCACAACTGCCCGACAACGGGGGGCATTTTTGACCTTGATTTTTCTGATGTAATGATTTTCATGATTACAAAGAAAGAGCTTTATGTTTTATAAATAGATAACAAACAATCTCATTGCTTTAATCCTGCCCATCTTTTAATCATGTAAATCATGGTTCAGACAACCAGCAACTAACAACCAATAACCAAAAACCATTAAACCACTTCTAGAATCTTTTTAAATGCATCAGGCATTGGCGCTAATATCGACAGGCCCTCCCCCGTCACAGGATGATCCAATTCAATCCGATACGCGTGCAACAAAAATCTATTTATTCTAAACCTCTTTGAGTATTTTAAGTTTTGTCTTGGATCTCCATATATATCATCAAGTACCAATGGACATCCTATCGATGCAAAATGTTTGCGTATCTGATGATGACGACCTGTTTCAATCTCAGCTTCTATGTAAGAAAGATCTTTAAACCTTTTCAAAACTTTATACTTCGTAATCGCATCAACTAATCCACCCTGACGCGCTGGTAATTTTTTTCTAATCTCTCCTTTTTGATCCTTCATTCGACCAATTACGATTGTGCGATAGGTTTTTTTCCAATTATTATTCCCCCTCGCACCCACGAAGGGGTGCTCTGGTTTTGTTTGTTTTTTAGAAAACAAAACAACCCCACTCGTCTCGAAATCCAACCGATGCAAAACTTTTAACCCCGGATAATCCTTCTTTAAAAAATCGTAAAGCGGAAGTTTTTGGACCTTTCCTCGGCCTCTGACGACGAGCTCACCGCTAAGCTTATTAACAGCCAGCAGGTAGTCGTCTTCGTATAGGATGCGGTTAGGACTGATGGACATAGAGAGCTTTATAACATTCGAGCTGAGACTACAGAGACATTTGACCTACTGCAATTACTTACCAATTCTATCTTTCATACGCTCTTCCTCTGCGATAAAATTGTGCTTATGTTAGACTTGTTTACACGACGTAATACACAAAAGCTTGAAAAGCAGGTTGATGCTGAAAGAGAGAAGCACGATGCAATGCAACGACACTGCACTAACCATGGTTTTGAAGATCTATTACCAAAACAATTGAAAGAAAAATTTGTGTATAAGATTCGACCACTGGTATTCGCTGCACAGAATGGATTGGTAGCTCGTATGACACCTCATGGCCCCGACGTATCACCGATCTCTCCACGAAAGCAATTAAGAGCAATCCGCAAGGCAAATCGATGGGTCCAACGAGAACTAAACAGGTTGGGCATTCCATTCAATCCAGAAGAACTAAGTGAGACTGATGCATGAATAATCATGAACACATTGTAATCTTAAATATTGTCATAAATACATCATTTGTGCTATAAATTCATGAGTCTGGACGATTAGCTCAGTTGGTTAGAGCGCACGGTTCACATCCGTGAGGTCACTGGTTCGACTCCAGTATCGTCCACCAGTTACTTGCTATTATCCGTAATAAGGTTTATAATATACTTTGTGACACAAGAGCCATCACCCGAAGAAACAGAGGAAGATCTATTAGCATCTCTCCCCGCTGTACTCAAAGGTCCTGTTGACGAAATACGCAAGCCAGTTCCTATATTTCTTGTTGCAATACGTTTGGCAGATCTCACGGGAGATATAGATGAAGCACTAAAAGGAATTATTGGTGATTACAGGGGTGCTGAATTACTTGCCACACATACTGGAGCTAACATATTAGATGTACTTGAATGTCTAGAAGACGAAGATAGTCAAAGCGAAGATGAGTACGTTTTCTTAATTGTCAAAGAAATTTTTGTTGCTGTGCGAGATGAACATAAAATGGATATAGACAGTGAGGTTTCGTGGGGTGACTTCGTAAAAAAAGCAGAAAACAATGACACAGTTAAAAGAATATTGGCAAAAAATCCATCATTCGCAGCAAAGGCATTCGATATTATTGCAAATGCATTTGCTCAAACGAAGGTTATGGGAAAAAGTATGGAAGAACCAGATGTGCAACAAGCCAGAACAATAAAAAATTACACACGTATTTTTTCTATATCAGCCAAAGCAATCTCGAGGGAGACAAAAAACGAAAATTAGTTCAAGCCATAATAACAAAAACCGCCCCACCGTAGCAGGGCAGTCTTGTTTCGTGACCCCAACCTTTAAGGGGGGTCAGGGTCTTGTGTTCAACAAACCGGGAATTACTACGTCGCCTTTTTTATCCGTAAAATCTTGGCGACAGCCCATGTCAGAACAAATGCAAAGAAGGATAATAAGGCTCCCATTTTTGCAGCATCCAAAGCCGCTGAGCCTTTTGTAAATGCCA
Source organism: uncultured Candidatus Peribacteria bacterium (assembly GCA_964645805.1). Taxonomy (GTDB): domain Bacteria; phylum Patescibacteriota; class Gracilibacteria; order Peribacterales; family Peribacteraceae; genus UBA2144. Next base: position 2,736 of record CAZYBL010000055.1, read on the forward strand.
CACTTGATACAAATAGTGCGACTGTAAATCCAATCCCTGCAGCTATCCCAACGACAATCAGATCTTTTTTGTTCATCCCATCAGGCAACTCTAATCCAAATCGCTTACCAATCAAGGCGAACAGGGTGATTCCAACAGGCTTACCGACGAGTAGACCGGCTAAAACCAAAAAGGTTGCGGGGCCGAAGCTGGAGAACACAACGCCAGCATTCACAAGTCCGAAAAAGCCAAGAATGACCTGAACCGGGTGTTCCCACCACGCTTCGAACCTGCTAAGCGTATCTCTACGCTTTTTTTCCTCGTTTACAAACGGCCCAATATCCGCACCAGCAGCATGTGGCATCAATGGAATCACAGGTACAAGTGCCAGAGCTGAGTGAATGCCTCCTAAGTGGAACCCAAGCCAGCTTATCGAACCCGGAATCAGAAGATATAACCAGAAGGACTGAACCTTCTTCTTCCTCATCATAAGCCCAACAATAATGGCTATTGGCACCAATACGAAGAACGCAATCAGATTCATCTCTGGACTTGGATAACACATCGCCAACACGACCAGGCAACCAGCATCATCTACAATCGCCAACATCAGCAAAAACGGGATTGCAGGATGAGTCGCGCCAAACACTATGCGCGCTGCCAGAAAACTGAATGCGATGTCTGTCGCACACGGGATCGCAGTTCCTCTCAATATATCCATCTGAGAAAAACAGTAGCATCCACCGGCATAGACGAGAGCCGGTCCTGCCATGCCGCCAATAGTTGCGACAACTGGCATGGACGCCTTTCCCCATGTCGACAGTTTCCCGCCCGGCAGCAACGCTTCCCAAACTTCCTTGGCTGCCAGAGCAAAGAAAAGAGCCATTGCCACATCGTTCACGAGAAAATGCGTCGCGTGGTAAAACTCCTCATAACTGTGAGGATAGATGTTCGCCCACAACAGAGCGGCACCCGTTCCAGCAAGCATAAATCCCGAGAACTCAAACAACATCTTCCGAATCATTTCTTTAGCCACTTTTGTTTCCTTTCATTCTAGTGACATGGTGACTTAGGTTTTGTAGAGACCGTGATCAACCACAAGAAATGGAGCTGATTACGGCCTCTAAAGTTACAATTCCCGACTATGTTAAAGAACACCCCCTCCTCGCTTGCGCGAAGAAGGAACATATTGTATAACATGCTTTAGCTAAAAAATCAAGGGTCTAGAGGGTGCTTTTGGCAAACTCCGGATCACTAGATAACCTACTCTCCTCCGGCATTACCTGCCCCTGGTATTTGCTATGAGGCTTAGAATGATATGGGGTCTCGGCAGCGCTTGTCATCTGCTCAAACGCAATCTGGCATACGCGCATACCGGGATACAAAGAAACCGGAAGTCGATTTAAATTCGAGATTTCTAGAGTGATGGTTCCGGAAAAACCCGGATCAACAAAGCCTGCTGTCGAGTGGACGATGATTCCGAGTCGTCCAAGTGAGCTTCTGCCTTCAACTCTAACGACCAAGTCATCCGGAACTGTAATCTGTTCCTGCGTCACCCCCAAAACAAACTCACCAGGTTGAACTATAAACGGATCCCCTTCCTCAACTTCAATCGTTCTAACATTTCCAACTAATGTTTTCGGATCTTTAGGATCAAGCAATGGGAATTTGCTGTGCTCATATAACTTGAAGATAGAACCCAGATGCAAGTCCATCGAGCTTGCGTGTATGTAAGGAATATAGGAGGAATCAGGACTGGTGATTTTTACTCGGCCTGAGTTGATTGCTGCTTTGATGTCTTTATCAGACAAAATCATAGGTTATAAGAGTAGCAGTATTATTATTAATTAGGAAACAGAGGAATCAGATGAATCAGAAGATTTATGTAATTTGGCCTCGCAGGCCGAAGGCCTGCTCTGGTCTAATTTCAATTATATAACCAGAGCACGTCTTCGACGTGCGGAGGTTTTCTAATAAAAAACCTCCATAATCATTGAACACTCCTGTAATACCAGTAAAATACCCCCACAATGATAAAAGCTTCCTCAATCACAAGCTCGGACCCCATGAACTTGCTGGAAGGAAAATCGAAAGCAGGATCAGAAGGAGGTATGCAAATAGAAGATTTTGAAAAAGATATGAAATGCGAAGTTTTAAAAAACGAATATATCAAACAAATCAGTCAAACAATGGAAGGATCTCCACTTTACACCAGAAAAGATTTTTCACTGGAAGAACGAGGTATCAACATGTTCGCTTCCAAGAGACAAGTGGCAGAACTTAAAGAAAGTCTTCAAAGAGTAACGGAAACTAGAAGTACGCTGGAAGAAGCCGAATCGTACTGCCGTTTTCAGATCTCACAAGCACAATCAAACGGATACATTACTACTAACACTGCAAAATACTGGTTGAATAAAATGAGTTCAGAAGAATATCACTGGTCACAAAAAGCAGATTTCATATTTGATAAGCTCCCAGACCTTGTAAAAAACTGGAGGGAGCTTTCTAAAGACACTGAAAAAGTTAAAGAAGCTGTCAAAAATAATAAAGAGCTTGCCGCTATCCCTGAAGTCAAAAAGATTCTTGCCAATAAAGGAATGGCCGGTTACAAGAGAGCTAGAAACAGAGTCAGTAAAGCTTTGGCCTCCATCGAAGCACACAAGAGAGATAGAACTGAGCTTTATAATGAAGCAAAAAATGCACTCGAGCACGCTGCAAAATCCAGAAAAATTCTTTCTCCGCACAAAGTGGGCATGTGGCTATATAGAATTTTCAAAAGTGGCACTTCTAATCAGAATATAATCGAGTTTGTGCGAGGCAAAGGAGAAAAATCTCTGCATGGTCTTATGAACAGATGGGCAAGTGTGAAGTATAGATATGATGTGATTGAAACAAAGCGTGTTACAAAAGGAACTCCACGCGGATTTCAGTTTGCAAACAAAAGCAGTTTCCTGGAATGGCACTATTCCAAGCGCCTTGCTTATGTTGATGAAGCCGAGAAGAGATTTAGCGATGTCGCATCCGAGAATCCAAAATTACTCGCGATACGCAGAGAGCTGGACATGGGTGATTGGAGAGAGGCTGGAATATTAATTCTCGAAGCAGAAAACATGGATCTAACTGATGCAGAATCCAGGAAGCTAAAGTCAATGCGAAGGTACTGGATGGAACATAAATTCGAGAAAAAAGAGGATGAAGAATCATCGGGGCTCACGACCAAGGAAGAAGCTAGAATCGAGTTGGATAGACTATACAAACTGGCCGGACCATTAGAACAGCTCTATAGAAAAACCGAGAAGGTAGGAAAATTTGATTGCTTAAAGTCACTTCTTTATAACCGCATTTGGTGCAGAGAAAAAGGTTTCGTCTTAGATGAAGAAAAAGAAAGAGAATACGAAGCCAAGGCAGCCGAAGTTACAAGGGACAGAATCAAACACGGTGACAAGGGCGACCACACATTGGGAGAAGTAGATTGTTATAAAGAGTCATCTATAAGAGGATATGCAAATACAAGTATCTACAAATCACAGATTTTGTACTGCGGATCAGGCGGTTTCGACGCACTTGTAACAAAGATGGCCGCCGAAGACTCATCAATGTTCCGTTATTGGACTACTCTGATACCCAAAGGAGTCTCTTATAGCCATCAGTCTTTTTGTGTAAGGACTCTTAATCACAAGATCAAGAGATGCTTGAGAACGATTAATGGTCCTGACGTTACTCCTAAACCGAAAAAGCAATCATCAGCAAAGCAATCTTCATCTTATTCCTTAGCATCATGAAAAAACTAATTTTACTCTCATTTTTACTCACAGCTTGCAATCCTTTGGGATTAAAAAGTGATGATTCTGCAACAATTACACTCGAAGAACACATGCAAAACCCCCTCTTCGCCGAGGAGTATTCTAAGACAATGGTTAATGTGTTAACTGAGTTAATTATTGATAAAGATACTGCTCTTGAAGATGAGAAAATCAAGAATTTTGTGGAAGAAGAGAAGAGAAAGTGGAAAGAAAAAGATAGATCTGCAAGAAAACTACAACAAAAAGGTAGACATGGTCAGTTTATTAGAGCAAAGGAGCATACGGCAGGACAAGTTTTGCTACTGGATAATATTTTATTCTTTGACCTTGGATTCTCTACAATGCCAGGACCAAATTTGGAGATCTATTTATCGGAAGAAACCGATCCACGAGATATAGAATTCCCGGATGCATCAAGCGTAAGTCTTGGGCGACTTGAATCTCCTATGGGTGCACAAAGCTATCGTATTCCGGAGGTTGAGAATTACGAAAAACTTAGGACTGTTGTGCTGTATGATGAGTCTTTGAAAAGAATTTATGGATTTGCACAGTTGAGTAATTAAAGTCTCTGCTGCAATTGACTCAACCTCTCCTCAATAATCTGATCCAACTCGTTGGTCGGTGTCTGCTCACCATCAACAAAAAACGTCGGCGTTCCACCAACCCCCATCTCTCGCCCCTCTTTGTAATCATCATCAACAATCCCCTTCTTCGCCCGCGACTTCCAGCAACGCTCGAACAAATCCTGATCTAAATTGAGCTCCGCTGCCCACCTCAAAATTGCATCCGGACTTATACTATCCTGATGCTCAAATACGATATCAATATATTCCCAGAACTTTCCCTGATCAGCGGCGCACTCACTTGCTTCAGCAGCTGTTTGTGCGTACCTGTGAATGGACCTGAGAGGAAAATGCTTCCATTCAAAACGAACAGAATCTCCGTATTTCTTGACCAAAGGAACCGAAACCTTAGCATGAGCTACACGACATGCTGGGCACTGTAAATCGGAGAATTCCTGAATGGTTATTACTCCATTAGGATTCCCAGCAGGTTCTTTGCTGGATTCAACTGGGATGCCGCCGGCACAGGAAGAAATGAATAATGAAAAGACTGTAAGAGTAAGTAATTTTTTCATATGCTCATGATACATCAATATTTGTAAATGAATAATGAAAAATGGATCATATCTAATATGTGTGGAGAAAATCAAAACATACAGATATGGTTTTGCCTTATG
>CAZYBL010000056.1:0-413 GCA_964645805.1 uncultured Candidatus Peribacteria bacterium
CAAAGCTTTTACATGATTGTAGATTTGCACGCACTAACTACCATTAATGATCCTAAGGAGCTTAGCCAGTCTAGAATTGAAGCTGTTAAAGATTGCATGGCAATTGGATTCGATTCAAAAAAAGCAGTTCTCTTTGCACAGTCGGATATTAAAGAGCATACGCAGCTCACTTGGATTCTAAGTTGTGTTACCCCAATGGGTTTACTAGAAAGAGCAGTTAGTTACAAAGATAAAGTTCAACAGGGTATTGAGGCATCAGTTGGATTGTTTATATATCCTGTTTTGATGGCTGCGGATATTCTTCTTTATAAAGCAACTCATGTACCAGTTGGAAAAGATCAGAAGCAGCATGTAGAAATGGCACGCGACATTGCACAAAAGTTTAATAACAAATTTGGTAAAGATTTATTTGT